>NVTJ01000042.1 GCA_002401545.1 Alphaproteobacteria bacterium | reverse complement strand
ATCGTCAACGTGCCGCTGGCCGCAGGTAGCGGCAGCCATGCATTCCGCCGGTCTTATCAGGAACGTATTTTTCCGGCTCTGGAGGCCTTTGACCCGGATTTCATTCTTGTTTCCGCAGGCTTTGATGGTCATGCCATGGACCCGCTGGCGGATTTGAACCTTGACGAAGATGATTTTTTCTGGATAACGGCTGAGATAAAACAGATTGCAGAAAAACAGTGCAAGGGCAGGCTGGTATCTTGCCTCGAAGGCGGTTATAATCTTGATGTTCTGGGGGAAAGTGTTGCCAGCCATGTTTTGGCATTGATGCCGCCCGCCGTTTCCCGCTATACTAACGATTCATAATTCAGGAGACTATAGTGTCAGATGAAGCGAACAGCATACCGGATGATATTGCGGGGATGAATTTTGAAGATGCGCTTGGCGCCCTGGAGGAAATCGTTAAAAATCTGGAAGGCGGTCAGGTTTCACTGGAGCAGTCCATTGATATATATACCCGGGGAACCCGGCTTCGGGCGCATTGTGACAATAAACTGAAAGATGCAACGGCACGGATTGAGAAAATCACCAAAGCGCAGGACGGCATGATCACTACAACTGATTTGGATGCGGGATAAATTCTTTATGATAAACAGTAATGATGACCCGGCATTTTCTGCGTTGGGACTGGCGGCGGAGAAGGTTGAGGAAATACTCATAAAACTTATGCCCAAAGCCGTTGACCTGGAACAGCAGGTCATTGATGCCATGATATATGCCCTGATGGCGGGGGGCAAGCGGATCAGGCCTTTTCTGGTGATGGAAAGTGCCAGGATTTTTGGCGTTGGAGAAAGTGCTGCCCTGCGGGTGGCGGCGGCGGTGGAATGTGTTCATACCTATTCCCTGATTCATGATGACCTTCCGTGTATGGATGATGATGATATGCGCCGGGGCCAGCCATCGGTTCATAAAAAATTTAACGAGGCAACGGCGGTTCTGGCCGGGGATGCCCTGTTGACGCTGGCGTTTGAAATATTATCCGATGAGAAAACCCATGCGGATGCGCGGGTACGCTGTGAATTGATCAGCTTCATGGCCCGCGCTCTGGGCGTCAATGGCATGGTCGGGGGGCAGATGTTTGACCTTCTGGCAGAAAATCAGACTTTGGACAAGATTCGCATTACCCGTTTGCAAAGGATGAAAACCGGGGCGTTGATGGTCTTTTCCGGTGAAGCCGGTGCCATACTTGGCAAGGCGGAGACCCGGCGGCGTCATGCCATCAGGGGCTATGCCCATGATGTGGGACTGGCGTTTCAGATCGCTGACGATTTGCTGGATGACGGCGGCAGCGCAGCAGAGCTTGGCAAAGCCACCGGAAAAGATGCCGCTGCCGGCAAAGCCACATTGATTTCGCTGGTGGGCACGGATCAGGCCCGCACCAAGGCCGATATGTTGACAGAACAGGCTGTGAAGCATCTTGAGGTATTTGGCGGCACTGCAGAAAACTTGCGTAATCTTGCAAAATTCATTATTAATCGGGCTAGTTAAAAATTTAGGGTATGGTCGATTGAGTAGCAAACCAATAACACCATTACTTGATCAGATTAAATGTTCTGACGATGTAACAAAATTAAAATCAGACCAGCTTCGACAACTGGCCGATGAAGTTCGGGCGGATATGATCCATACGGTTTCCCAAACCGGGGGGCATCTGGGGGCGGGGCTGGGCGTTGTCGAACTTACGGTAGCGCTTCACCATGTCTTTAATATGCCCAAGGACAAGCTCATATGGGATGTGGGCCATCAATGTTATCCCCATAAAATACTGACTGGCCGGCGGAACCGCATGGACAGTATTCGTCAGGGCGGTGGTCTGGCCGGTTTTACCAAACGCAAGGAAAGTGAATATGACCCCTTTGGTGCGGGGCATAGTTCAACGTCTATATCTGCCGGACTTGGCATGGCGGTGAGCCGGGACCTTCGCGGCAGTGATGAAAATATTATCGCGGTCATCGGTGACGGGGCCATGAGCGCCGGTATGGCTTACGAGGCGATGAATAACGCCGGGGCGTTGAAATCACGCCTGATTGTGATTCTCAATGACAATGATATGTCCATCGCACCGCCCGTGGGGGCAATGAGTGCATATCTGGCGCGTCTGCTATCCTCTCGCTCATTCCTTAACCTGCGGGACTTTGCCAAGAATATTGTCAAGCGTTTCCCCCGCACGGTCAGCGAAACAGCCAGACGTGCTGAGGAATATGCCCGGGGTATGGCTACGGGCGGCACCCTGTTTGAGGAACTGGGGTTTTATTATGTCGGTCCGGTTGATGGTCATAATATGGATCATCTGTTGCCGGTTCTGGAAAATGTCCGTGATGCGGGCGGTCAGGGACCGATGCTGATCCATGTGGTGACGCAAAAAGGCAAAGGCTACCGCCATGCGGAAGAAGCCAAGGACAAATATCACGGGGTATCCAGATTTAACATTGTCACCGGTGCGCAAAGCAAATCAACACCCAAGGCCCCAAGCTATACCAATGTTTTTGCCAAAGCCCTGATTGCACAGGCGGGCAAGGATGACAGGATTGTCGCCATTACCGCCGCCATGCCGTCCGGCACCGGGCTGGATAAATTCGGCGAGATATTCCCCGACCGCTGTTTTGATGTGGGTATTGCCGAACAGCATGCGGTGACCTTTGCCGCCGGTATGGCAACAGAGGGCTTCAAACCGTTTGTCACCATCTATTCAACTTTTCTGCAGCGGGCCTATGATCAGGTGGTCCATGATGTGGCGGTACAGAATTTGCCGGTACGCTTTGCCATTGACCGGGCGGGGCTGGTGGGGGCGGATGGCCCGACCCATGCGGGGTCTTTTGATATTACCTATCTTTCCAGCCTTCCCAACTTTGTGGTTATGGCAGCGGCGGATGAGGTGGAACTTATGAATATGGTGGCCACAGCCGCAGACATCAATGACCGGCCCTCTGCGGTGCGTTATCCGCGCGGGGAAGGGGTTGGGCTTGAATTGCCGGACATGGGCGAGATTCTGGAAATTGGCAAGGGCCGTATCATACGCGAAGGCACCCATATTGCCATCCTGTCGCTGGGCACAAGGCTCGGCGAAGCCCTGAAGGCGGCGGATGCCTTAAAGGCTCATGGCCTGACCTGTACGGTGGCCGATGCCCGTTTTGCCAAACCGCTTGATCTGGACATGATCCGTGATCTGGCCCTGAACCATGAGGTTCTGGTGACCATAGAAGAAGGCTCCATTGGCGGCTTTGGCTCTCATGTGCTGGATTATCTCAGCAATGAAGGTCTGCTGGAAAACGGCCTGAAGGTCAGAACATTGAACCTGCCTGATATTTTTCAGGACCAGAACAATCCTGATGTCATGTACCGCGACGCCGGACTCTGCGCCAGCGATATTGTCGAAGTGTCCTTAAAGGCGCTGCGCCGCAATGACACCAGCTCATCCGTAACAGGGTAAATAATGACCAGAAAGAAGCGTGTTGACCAGCTTGTTGTCGAGCGGGGCCTTGCAGAAAACCGCACCAGGGCACAGGCCTATATCATGGCCGGGGTTGTCTTCAGCGGTGAAAAAAAGATTGAGAAGGCTGGCACGCAGCTTAGCCCTGATGCGCCGCTGAAAGTGCGCGGCAAGCCCCATCCCTGGGTCAGTCGTGGCGGGTTGAAACTGATGCAGGCCATAGAGGAGTTCTCCCTTGATATGGTGGGCAGGACGGTGATTGACGTGGGGGCCTCCACCGGCGGCTTCACCGATGTCTGCCTGAATCACGGGGCGGCAAAAGTTTATGCGGTTGATGTGGGCCACGGCCAGCTGGCGTGGAAATTACGCGGGGACGCGCGGGTTATTGTGCTGGAGAAAACCAACGCCCGCTATCTCACATCGGAACAAATTCCGGACCCGGTAGATATGATCGTTTGTGATGCCAGTTTTATTGGTCTGAAGACGGTGTTGCCCGCCCCCATGTCCCTTGCGGCGGATGGCTGCATCCTTGTGGCCCTGATCAAGCCGCAGTTTGAGGTCGGGCGGGGTAATGTGGGCAAGGGCGGTGTGGTTCGTGACCCGGAACTGCATGCTCAGGTCTGTGAGAAAATCAAAGACTGGATCAGTGATGATATGGCCGGATGGTCGGTGATCGGCCTGACCACCAGCCCGATCAAGGGGCCGGAAGGCAATGTGGAATTTCTGATTATAGCTGAATATAAATGGGGCGGAATATAAAATATGACCATACGGGTAAAGATTAATCATATTGGTGCGCGTGGCGACGGGGTGGCGGATGGCCCAATTTATGTGCCTTTCTCGGTGGACGGCGATGACCTTGAGATCAAGCTTCAGGGCAGCAAAGGCCGAATCAAACATATTCACAAAGCCTCCCCTGACCGCATCGCGCCCCTATGTCGGCATTTTGGCCGTTGCGGCGGCTGTTCCCTGCAGCATGTGTCGAAAGATTATTATATTCGCTGGAAACAGGAACAGATCAGGGTCGCCCTCAGCCACCGGGGTTTTGAGGATGTGAATATTCTCGCGCCGCATATAAGCGATCCGGGTAGCCGCCGGCGGGCGCGGCTTTCGGTTATGGGGCGGGGCAAGGGCGTGGCAGTGGTGGGCTTTGCGGAACGGGCGAGCCATAATATTATTGATATTCTGGAATGTCCGGTTATGGCCCCTGAAATAGTGGCTTTCATTGGACCTTTGCGGAAATTTCTGGGCGGACAGCTTGATTTACGTCAGAAAATGGCGGTTCAGATTAATCTGGCGGAAAACGGCCTCGACATCATTCTGGAAAGGGCAGGAGAGCCGGACCTTGATCTGCGCATGGATATTGCCGCCTTTGCCGAGGGGCAGGATGTGGCCCGCATCTGCTGGCTGGATGTAAAGCTGAAAAGCCCTTACCATGAAATTCTGTGCGAACGGCGCAAGCCTTACGTTACCTTTGGCGGACGGCAGGTGTTTATCCCGCCGGGATCTTTTCTTCAGGCCACCAGGGGCGGGGAGGCGGTGCTGACCCGCTTTATGAAGGCGGCTTTGGGGGATGCGGATAAGGTGGCGGATATTTTTGCCGGATGCGGCACTTTCACTGTGGCCCTGATCGAGAACCGGGCCGTTCATGCGGTTGAGGGTGATCAGGATATGGTGGCTGCATTGGAAAACAGCGCCCATCAGATGGGAAAAATCCGGGCTTTGACCACAGAGGTGAGGGATCTGTTCCTGCGGCCTCTCCTGCCCCATGAATTAAACAGATATGATGCGGTTGTCATCGACCCCCCGCGGGCGGGGGCGCGGGATCAGGTGGCGGAAATCGTCAAATCTGACCTTAAAAATCTGGTGATGATTTCCTGTAATCCGGCCACCTTTGCCCGCGATGCAAGGCTGCTGGTTGACGGGGGATTTGTCATGGGCGATATTCTGCCCGTGGATCAGTTTCTCTATTCTCCTCATATTGAACTCATTGCCGCCTTCAGGCGTAATTCTTAGAAATTCCCCAGAGTCAGAATCTAGTATATATAAAATTTTTCTTATCTATTCATGCTGCCTTAAGGTCATCGGCAATATAGTCTCCTACAAGGCAATAAATTCCTTATATTAATGGTTAATAAAGTATTAATACCCTTTTATTAACAATATGTTAGGATTTAACCGCCGTATTCCGCCATTCTTGGGAGGAAGACCGTTTGGCACGCTATTTGCTAAGTATTATTTAGCAATATGAATAGTGAGAGATGAGTTATGATTATTAATAAATTTGAGAATGGAACAGGTGGACTATTTGGTCAGAGTAGCCTGAACCGTACAGAACAGGACAGTATGCATCCCCAGAGTATAAAATATAAAGAAGAAGAAATAGTAATATCTCGGAAAACATCACATGAAGATAATATCTCCGTATCTGATATCTGGCAGCGTCTTGCCCGGAACATTGATGTCAGGAGTGCCAGTCCGAGGGAAATTATTGCCCTGAGCAGTCAATTATATAATGCGGGTGTCATCAGCTATGATGATCACATTAACCTGAGTTTTCAGCCGGAAGTCAATCTTGATACGCCTTCGCAGAGCAAGCCGTTCAGTTTTGAGCGCAAAGATTATATTGCCCTGTGGAAAAATAAACAGGAAAACGTCATCCGTTTTGGCGGCGACCGCAACGAGATCGAAGAAACCCACCGGATTCAGGCCATATTGACCTATGTGGATAGTCTGAGATAAGCGGTGGAGAACAGGAAATTATGGCAATTCACTTAATTTGGTTCCTGAGTTAACAGTAATCCATGGTCAAACGTCAGGGATTAATACCACGGTGCGGGATGTTATTCCTCACCCCTAAAATATCACTGATAAGTGGGGACCTGGGTTATGTCGACGATGACAAAGCCTTTATGTTCGGGATGGCGGCGGCGGATAATGTTGCGGGCGTCATCGGCATCTTTTGCCACTATCATCAGGAATCTCTGGTCGGCCCAGCCGGAATCATATTGTGGATGTTTTTTGTCGTCCCGGACATAGTCCCGGACTTGCTTGTTATAAATTGTTACTTCATACTCGTTCATGTTACTGGCCGTTAATTTGATTTATTCTATTGCTAATATAATATAGTAAGGTAAAACAAAAGTGAATTTATCTGCGGTAGATATATTATTTGGTGAAAGTGTATTTTGTCTGATCCCCTGAGCCGATACACCCGAATGCTGGCAGTTGGCGAACTGCGGCCCGATGACCATCAAAGGGAAATTATAGAGAAATTGCAAACTCTCCATAATGATCTGATCGGTTATGAGAAGAAAATATCCCGAAAGAAAGGATTCTGGCGCCACCTGTTCGGTGGCAAAGATAATACTGGCCTGCCCAAAGGCCTGTATGTTCATGGCGATGTGGGGCGGGGCAAGTCGATGATTATGGACCTGTTCTTTGCTGCCGCCCCGGTCAGGGCCAAACGACGGGTGCATTTTCATGCTTTCATGCTGGAAATCCATCAGGCAATGCATGACTGGCGCTATATGGATTCCGCCGTTCGTAAAGAATTATATGGCACGGATGCAGACGACCCGATCCCGCCACTGGCGGCGATGATTGCAAAAAACAGTCTTTTGTTGTGTTTCGATGAGTTTCAGGTGCACGATGTGACCGATGCCATGATTCTGGGGCGGCTGTTCACCAACCTGTTCGCGCGCGGGGTAGTGATGGTGCTGACCTCGAACCGTCCGCCGGATGATCTTTACATCGGCGGGCTGAACCGGGAATTATTCCTGCCCGCCATTGAAATGATCAAGCAGAAGCTTGATGTGGTCAGCCTCAGCGGCCCGACAGATTACCGCATGGCGCGCATGAAGGGTATCAAGGTTTATTATCATCCGTGGGGCGAGGAGGCGACAAAAGCGCTCTCGAAAGCATTCTGGCAGATGACAGACCATGAGGTGGCAGACCGCACGAAAGTGGGGCCGCAAGAGCTGCAGGTGCAGGGCCGTACAATTCATGTGCCGGTGGCGGATAAGGGGGTTGCTGTTTTCTCTTTTAAAAAACTGTGCGGCGCGGCATTGGGCGCGGCGGATTATCTGGAAATTGCCTGGCGGTACCATACGGTGATTATGGTGGGTATTCCCCTTCTTGGGCCTGACAAGCGCAATGAGGCCAAACGTTTTGTCACTTTCATTGATGTGATTTACGAAAATAATGTCAAATTTCTTTGTTGTGCTGCCGTGGGCCCGGCAGAACTTTACCCGGAAGGTCACGGGCATTTTGAATTTCAGCGCACCGTATCACGCCTGATTGAAATGCAGAGCAGGGAATATCTGGCCAAGGGTCATGCGGTTTAATAGTTTATTATGATAATATGGTTAATAGTAATAGAAACTGTTGCGTGAGATGCTTATTCGCGCTACATCCAAAGAGGTAAATATGCCTCAGTTAAAGACAGAAAAAGAAAGTTAATTTTTAATATCAATTCAGGAGTGAAATCATCATGGCACGTAAAAAGATTGCGCTGATCGGCGGCGGACAAATCGGCGGCACACTGGCCCATCTCGCCGGACTTAAAGAGTTGGGAGATGTGGTTATTTTCGATATAGCCGAAGGCCTGCCTCAGGGCAAAGCCCTTGATCTGGCCCAGTCTTCCACCGTTGAGGGCTATGACGCGAAAATGACCGGCGCCAATGACTATACCGCCATCAAGGATGCCGATGTGGTGATCGTTACCGCCGGCGTGCCGCGTAAGCCGGGCATGAGCCGGGATGACCTTCTGGGCATTAACCTGAAAGTGATGAAAGCCGTCGGTGAAGGCATCCGCGATAATGCGCCGGATGCCTTTGTTATTTGTATCACCAATCCGCTGGATGTGATGGTCTGGGCCTTGCAGCAGTTTTCCGGTCTGCCCGCGAAGAAAGTTGTCGGCATGGCGGGGGTTCTGGACTCCGCCCGCTTTACCTTGTTTCTGGCTGAGGAGCTGAATGTTTCCGTTGAAGATGTCAATGCCTTTGTCCTTGGTGGCCACGGCGATACCATGGTGCCGTTGGCGCGTTATTCCACGGTGGCCGGAATTCCGATCCCCGATCTGGTGGACATGGGCTGGATGACAAACGAAAAACTGGAACAGATCATTCAACGCACCCGTGATGGCGGGGCGGAGATTGTCGGCCTGCTTAAAACCGGCTCGGCTTATTATGCGCCGGCGACAGCGGCTATCGCCATGGCAGAATCCTACCTGAAAGACAAGCGCCGCCTGATGCCCTGTGCCGTGGAACTGAACGGTGAATATGGGGTGGATGGCATGTATGTGGGGGTTCCGGTACTGATCGGTGAAAATGGCGTTGAAAAAATTGTTGAGATCCGCCTGAATGAGGATGAAAAAGCCGGGTTCGACCATTCCGTTGCCGCCGTGCAGGGTTTGATTGACGCGGTTAAGGCCATTGAGCCATCACTTGCTAAATAGATATAGAGGATAGAAACAGATGAATATCCATGAATATCAGGCAAAAAGCCTGTTAAAGACATTCGGAGCCCCTGTCTTGCGGGGCGGTGTCGCCTATACGGCGCAGGAAGCCGAACAGATTGCCAAGGATCTGGGGGGACCGATCTGGGTTGTTAAAGCCCAAATCCATGCCGGCGGACGCGGTAAGGGCGGCGGCGTTAAAGTCGTTAAATCCATTGCGGAGGTGAAGAAAATTGCCGGTGAAATGATTGGCATGACCCTGGTCACCCATCAGACCGGACCACAGGGCAAGGAAGTCAAGCGCGTCTATATTGAGGACGGCTGCAATATTGCCAATGAGCTTTATGTGAGCATTCTGGTGGACCGGGGCACAAGCCGGGTGGCGATTATGGCCTCCTCCGAAGGCGGCATGGACATTGAGCAGGTGGCCGCAGATACGCCGGAAAAAATTGTCACTATTTCCATTGATCCGGCATCGGGCCTGTCCGGCTTTCATTGCCGGAAGGTGGCATTTGGCCTGGGCCTTGAAGGCAAGGTCGCCAGTAAAGCTGCCAAGGTTATTGCGACCCTGTATCGGGCGTTTATGGATAAGGATGCCGCCATGCTGGAAATTAATCCGCTGGTGGTGACGGCTGACGATGATATTGTGGTTCTGGACGCGAAAATGGGCTTTGACAGCAACAGCCTGTTCCGTCATCCCGATGTGGTCGAGTTGCGTGACCCGGATGAAGAAGACCCTATGGAACTGGAAGCCGCCAAGCATGAGCTGAACTATATCAAGCTGGACGGCAGCATAGGATGTATGGTCAATGGCGCGGGCCTTGCCATGGCCACCATGGATATTATCAAGCTTAGGGGCGGATCGCCTGCCAACTTCCTTGACGTGGGCGGCGGGGCCACCAGGGAACGGGTGACGGAAGCTTTCAAGATCATTCTCAGCGACAGCAATGTGGAAGGTATTCTGGTGAATATCTTTGGCGGTATCATGCGCTGTGATGTCATAGCCGAGGGCGTTGTCGCGGCGGCGAAAGAAGTATCGCTATCGGTGCCGCTTGTGGTTCGTCTTGCGGGAACCAATGTTGAACTGGGTATGGAAATTATGGCCAATAGTGGTCTGCCGATTATACTGGCAGATGATATGGGTGATGCGGCGACAAAAGTCGTTGCGGCTGTGAAGGAGGCTTCCTGATGTCGATATATATTAATGCACAAACAAAAGTAATCTGTCAGGGCTTCACTGGCGCCCAGGGCACGTTCCATTCCGAACAGGCCATCGCTTACGGTACAAAAATGGTTGGTGGCGTGACACCGGGCAAGGGCGGAGGAACCCATCTGGACCTGCCCATATTCAATACGGTTGATGAGGCGGTATCGGTGACCGGTGCCAGTGCTTCGGTGATTTACGTGCCACCACCCTTTGCGGCGGATGCCATTCTGGAAGCTATTGATGCCGGGATTGAGCTTGTTGTCTGTATTACCGAAGGCATTCCGGTGCTGGATATGGTCAAGGTGAAGCGGGCTTTGCAGGGAAGCGGCACCCGTCTGGTTGGTCCCAATTGTCCGGGCGTTATCACGCCGGGCGAATGCAAGATCGGTATTATGCCGGGACATATTCATAATCCGGGCCGGGTGGGGATCGTATCGCGTTCCGGCACGCTGACTTATGAGGCGGTGGGCCAGACAACGGCGGTTGGCCTTGGTCAAAGCACCTGTGTTGGTATCGGCGGTGATCCGGTCAACGGCACTGATTTTATTGATGTGCTGGAAGGTTTTCTCGGCGATGATGACACGGACAGCATCATCATGATCGGGGAAATTGGCGGCTCTGCGGAAGAAGAAGCGGCTGAATTTCTGAAATCTTCCAAAATCAAGAAACCTGTTGTGGGTTTTATCGCCGGACGCACGGCACCTCCGGGTCGGACCATGGGTCATGCCGGTGCCATTGTCTCCGGCGGCAAAGGGGGGGCTGATGACAAGATTGAAGCCATGAGGGCTGCCGGAATTACGGTAACGGAATCTCCGGCAGAGCTTGGCACCACTTTGTTAGGAATTTTGAAAGGTTAATCAACTAAGGATAGTGTACAACTAAAAAAGAGCCTGATAAATGAATGAATATCTGGACACAGAAACTGTGATCAATGGTTCCAGCGGCGCCTTTGTCGAAGAACTGTTTACCCGCTTTACCAAGGACCCCGCCTCGGTGGATAAATCATGGGCAGAGTATTTCCACAGCCTTGCGGAAGATGCCAGGATACTCCTTGACGCGGGGGTTGAACGCACCGCCGCATCATGGGAACGGCCGGACTGGGACCATAGGGTCAAATCCGGGCAAGATGATTATCTTTCTGCCCTTGATCCGGGATATGTGGATACAGCGCCCAGACCTGAACGGAAAGGGGCCGCCTCCGAGGATGAAATCCGCGCGGCGACAACAGATACCATTCGTTGCCTGATGTTGATCCGGACCTACCGGGTACGGGGGCATCTCCATGCCCGACTGGACCCTCTGGAACTGGAAGACCGCCCGCTTCATACGGAACTTGACCCGGCGACCTATGGCTTTGCCGAGGAGGACATGGACCGGCCGATTTTTCTGGATCATGTGCTGGGGCTTGAGGTGGCCACTCTGCGCGAAGTGCTGGCTATTCTGAAGCGGACCTATTGTGCCAGTGTGGGCGTGGAATTCATGCATATTAACGAGCCGGGAGAAAAGGCGTGGATTCAGTCCCGTATCGAAGGCCGTGACAAGGAAATTAATTTTACCGATCAGGGCAAGATGGCCATATTGCAGAAGCTGGCCGAAGCCGAAGGCTTTGAGCAGTATCTGGCAAAAAAATATATCGGCACCAAACGCTTTGGCCTTGACGGGGCGGAATCGCTTATTCCGTCTTTGGAAGCCATTATTAAAACCGGCGGTCAGAACGGGGTTGAGGAAATTGTTATCGGCATGCCGCACCGGGGCCGTCTTAATGTACTGGCCAACGTGATGAGCAAGCCGATCCGGGCCATATTCCACGAATTCCACGGCGGCTCTTACAAGCCCGACGAAGTGGAGGGGTCTGGCGATGTGAAATATCATCTGGGCGCCTCTTCCGACCGCACGTTTGATGGTAATGATGTTCATTTGTCCCTGACGCCGAATCCGTCCCATCTGGAGGCGGTCAATCCGGTGGCGCTGGGGAAAAGCCGGGCCAAGCTGACCCATCGCCATGATACCACGGGCAACAGTGTGCTTACGCTATTGATGCACGGCGACGCGGCTTTTTCAGGGCAGGGGCTGGTGGCGGAATGTTTTGCCTTCAGCGGCCTGAAAGGCTATCAGACCGGCGGCACCATTCATGTGATCGTCAATAATCAGATCGGCTTTACCACCTCACCGCACTATTCCCGCTCCTCCCCCTATCCGTCTGACATGGCGAAGGCGGTGCAGGCACCGGTCTTTCATGTGAACGGTGATGACCCGGAAGCGGTGGTCTATGTGATGAAGATGGCCATAGAGTTCCGTCAGAAATTCAAGTCTGATGTGGTGGTGGACATGTTCTGTTACCGGCGCTTTGGTCATAATGAGGGTGATGAGCCTTCCTTCACCCAGCCGCTGATGTACAAGCGCATTAAAAATCATAAAACCACCCGCAAAATTTATGCGGAACGCCTGATCCGCGAGGGTCTGATAACTCAGGCTCAGTCCGATCAGATGGTTAAGGATGTGGCCAATTATCTTGATGTGGAGATGAAGGCTGCCGAGACATATAAAGTGGACAAGGCGGACTGGTTTGCCGGTCGCTGGTCCGGTTACGAGCGTGATTCCGATGATGCGCGCCGCTCGGCAGGCACCGGGGTGCATGTTGATGAGTTGCAGGATATTGGCCGGGTTCTGACCACTGTTCCCGATGGCTTTAACGTGCACCGGACCCTGAAACGTATATTGGATGCCAAAGCCAATATGTTTGATACGGGAGCCGGCCTTGACTGGGCCACGGCGGAGGCGCTGGCTTTTGGCACTTTGATCCGCGAAGGCCACCGGGTGCGACTTTCCGGTCAGGACAGTCAGCGGGGGACTTTTTCCCACCGTCACTCGGTCTTTATCGATCAGGAAACCGAAGATCGCTATACGCCGCTGAAAAATGTCACCGACGGCACCAACAGCCATGCCACTTTTGAGGTCATTGACAGCGCTTTGTCAGAGGTAGGGGTGCTGGGCTTTGAATATGGTTACACCATGGCGGAGCCGGATGCGCTGGTGCTTTGGGAAGCGCAGTTCGGTGATTTTGCCAATGGCGCCCAGATGATATTTGACCAGTTTATTTCTTCCGGCGAGGCAAAATGGCTGCGTATGAGTGGTCTGGTAATCCTGTTGCCCCACGGCTATGAAGGTCAGGGGCCGGAACATTCGTCGGCACGTCTGGAACGGTATCTTCAGCTTTGTGCCGAAGATAATATGCAGGTGGCCAATTGCACCWCCCCGGCCAATTACTATCATATCCTGCGCCGCCAGATGAAGCGCAAGTTTCGCAAGCCTCTTATTATGATGACGCCGAAATCCCTGCTGCGTCACAAGATGTCAGTGTCAAAGCTTGACCATATGGCCGAAGGAACAGAATTTCACCGCCTGCTTTGGGATACGGCAGAGAGCGATCCCGAACTCAGCATTAAGTTAAAGCAGGACAAGGATATTAAACGGATTATTTTTTGTTCCGGCAAGGTCTATTTTGACATACTGGCAGAGCGGGACAGCCGCGATATGGCCGATACTTATATTTTCCGGGTGGAACAGCTTTACCCCTATCCCCAAGAAGTTGTGGTGGAGGGGCTGTCCCGTTTCAAGAATGCGCAAACGATTGTCTGGTGTCAGGAAGAACCGAAGAATATGGGCGCATGGTCCTTCATTGAACCGTTGCTGGAAGAAAGTCTGAGCACCTGTAAAATGGCCCCGGAACGGGCGATATATGCCGGACGAAAAGCGGCGGCATCACCGGCAACCGGACAGATGAGCCTGCATATTAAACAACAAAAAGACCTGGTGGATCAGGCCTTGACACTAAAATAAACTCTTGAAAAGAGTAAATAAGGAGTAGGGCTTATGGCCATTGAAATCCACGTTCCCGTACTGGGCGAATCCGTTACCGAAGCGACTGTCGGCAAATGGTTTAAATCCGTTGGCGACGCCGTTGCCGTTGATGAACCCATTTGCGAGCTGGAAACTGATAAAGTCGCGCTGGAGGTAAATGCCACCGCCAGTGGTGCCTTGTCAGAAATCGTGGCACAGGAGGGTGAAACAGTTGATGTTGGCGCGTTGCTGGCCAAAATTGACGAAACCGCCCACGGCAAGGTCGCCGCGACAGCGACATCGCCAAAAGCGGAAACCGCGCCTACGGCTCCGGCATCTGCGCCTGCGGGCGGCGTTCGGGCCTCTGCGGCCAAAGTGGCGGCGGAAAAGGCTGTGGACCTCAGCAAGATTATCGGCACCGGACCGGACGGTGTCGTGACCAAGGCGGATGTGCTGAATTTCCTTGAAGGCGGCACAGCCATCCCGGCCACTCCGGCAACTGTGGTTCGCCAGGAAATATTGCTCCGGGAAGAAGTTGTTCCCATGACCCGCCTGCGCCGGACCATTGCCAAACGGCTGAAGGATGCCCAGAATACCGCCGCCATGCTGACCACCTATAACGAGGTGGACATGTCAGCGGTGATCGGCTTGCGTAATCAATATAAGGAAATGTTTGAAAAGAAACATGGCTCCAAGCTGGGCTTCATGTCGTTTTTCGTCAAGGCCTGCGTTCAGGCGCTGAAAGAAATTCCCGAGGTTAATGCGGAAGTCCGCGATGATGCCATTGTCTACAAGAATTACTACCATGTAGGGGTTGCGGCCAGCACCCCGGCGGGGCTTGTGGTGCCGGTGGTGCGTGATTGTCAGGACCGCAGTTTTTCAGAGATTGAAAAAGAAATTGTCCGCCTTGGCGGCCGCGCCCGCGACGGTAAGCTCAGCATGGATGAAATGTCGGGCGGTACCTTTACCATTTCCAACGGTGGTATTTTCGGCTCGCTTCTGTCATCACCGATCCTCAATGCGCCTCAGTCGGGTATTCTGGGTATGCATGCCATTAAGGAGAGGGTCATGGTTGAAAACGGCCAGATGGTGATCAGGCCGATGATGTATCTGGCGCTGAGCTATGATCACCGGGTGGTGGACGGCAAGGGGGCGGTGACGTTTCTTGTGCGGGTGAAAGAATGTCTTGAGGACCCCCAGCGTCTGGTTCTGGATTTATAAGGAAAAAGTGATGTCTGATAATTTTGATGTGGTTATCATTGGCGGCGGTCCGGGTGGATATGTCTGTGCCATCCGGGCGGCGCAACTGGGGCTTTCGGTTGCCTGTGTTGAAATGCGCGGGGTGCTTGGCGGCACCTGCCTGAACGTGGGCTGCATGCCGTCAAAGGCTTTGCTGCATGCCTCCGAGCTTTTTGCGGAAGCCAGTCACGGCATGGCTAAATTCGGCATCAAGACCGGAAAAGTCTCCATTGATATTGCAGAACTGATGGCGTCCAAGGATGACACCGTTAAGGGCCTGACCGATGGGGTGGCTTACCTGCTGAAAAAGAACAAGGTGGATTATATTGAGGGCCGGGGCACCATCATGGCTCAGGGGTCTGTCAAGGTTGACCTGACAGCCGGCGGGGAACGCCTATTGACGGCGAAAAATATTGTCATTGCCACCGGTTCCGATGTGGTGGGTCTGCCGGGCATTGATATTGATGAAAAACGGATTGTCTCCTCCACCGGGGCTTTAAGCCTGTCAAAGGTTCCCAAACATATGGTTGTTATTGGCGGTGGCGTGATCGGGCTTGAACTGGGGTCGGTCTGGCAACGTCTGGGGGCCGAGGTCACGGTTGTTGAATTCATGGACCGGATCACGCCGGAAATGGACGGCGAGGTCAGTAAAACTTTTGCCCGCATCCTGAAAAAACAAGGCTTTAAATTTAAACTGAAATCAAAAGTCACCGCAGTCAAGAAAACCAAGACATCGTTAAGTGTTTCCGTGGAACCTGCCGCCGGGGGTGATGGTACGGCAATCAAATGCGATGTGGTCTTGGTTGCCGTGGGGCGCAAGCCCTATACGCAGGGTCTCGGATTGAAAGAGGCTGGTGTCAAGATGACTGACCGGGGGCAGGTGGAAATTGACGGTCATTTCCAGACCAATGTGAAGGGTATTTATGCCATTGGTGATGTGGTGCGTGGTGCCATGCTGGCCCATAAAGCCGAAGACGAAGGCACGGCGGTGGCGGAAATTATCGCGGGCTTTGCCGGTCATGTGAATTATGACGCCATTCCCGGCGTGATCTATACCATGCCCGAAGTGGCCTCTGTCGGCAAGACGGAAGAAGCATTGAAAGCTGATGGTGCGGCCTATATTGTGGGAAAATTCCCCTTTACCGCCAACAGCCGCGCCAAGGCAAATCGCCAGACCGATGGCTTTGTCAAAATTCTGAGCTGTACGGTGTCAGACAAGATTCTCGGTGCTCATATCATCGGGGCCGACGCGGGCAATATGATTGCCGAACTGACTTTGGCTGTGGAAAAAGGCATCACCGCCGAAGATCTGGCCTATACTTGCCATGCCCACCCCACAGAAACCGAAGCCGTGCGCGAAGCCGCCATGGCAACCGATGGCCGGGCCATTCATATGTAAGAATACTCACAACAGGGAGTAACAGGTGACACGCTATCTTTTGGCTATTGATCAGGGTACCACCAGCACCCGTGTTATGATCGTTGATGATCAAGGGCAGGTTGTATCTTCCTTTCATCAGGAATTCACCCAGTATTTCCCACAGGATGGCTGGGTCGAGCATGATGGTATGGAAATCATGCGAACCGTGATGAATACCATGGGTCAGGCTCTGAACAGTCTGCCAACGGGCGTGTTCCCTGTGGCGGTCGGGATCACCAACCAGCGGGAAACCACCTTGATCTGGGACCGGGAGAGCGGCAACCCTGTTTATCCGGCAATCGTCTGGCAGGATCGCAGAACAGCAGATTTATGTCGGGAAATGAAGCAGGATGGCCATGAGGAGATGGTCAGTGAAAAGACCGGGCTTTTGCTTGATCCTTATTTTTCCGCCACAAAAATAAAATGGATTCTGGATAATGTGGCGGGGGTGCGGGAAAGAGCCCGGCGGGGAGAGCTGGCCTTTGGCACGGTGGACAGCTTTATTTTATGGCATCTGACCGGGGCACAGGTCCATGCCACCGATGTGACCAATGCGTCCCGGACATTGTTGTTTAATATCCGCGATATGGCGTGGGACAAGGAACTGCTGCGCCTGTTTGATATACCGCAGGAACTCATGCCGAAGGTCCATGCCTGTGATCATCATTTCGGCGATGTGGAGAAGGGTTTGTTCGGGCGGGTGATGCCGATAACCGCCATTGCCGGTGATCAGCAGGCGGCTCTGATTGGCCAGAATTGCTTCAAGGCGGGACAGATCAAATGTACCTATGGCACCGGCGGCTTTATCATGATGAATACGGGCGATAAAATTATCCGCTCCCAGAACCGTCTTTTGACCACGGTGGCTTATCAGATACAGGGCAAGGTCGCTTATGCCCTTGAGGGAAGTTTTTTCAGCGCCGGTTCTGCGGTGCAGTGGCTCAGGGATGGCCTCAGGATCATTGAAAATATATCCGAGACAGAAGGGCTGGCCCGCGCCATAGACAGCAGCAAAGGCGTCGTTATGGTGCCGGCTTTTACCGGCCTTGGCGCCCCCCACTGGAACCCGGATGCCAGGGGAACATTATTTGGCCTGACCAGAGACACAGGCGTTGCCGAGATTGTGCGGGCGACACTGGAATCCGTAGGTTTTCAAACGGCGGACCTGCTGGACGTGATGCAGAAGGACGCCCATATGTCTTTCAACAGTTTAAAGGTGGACGGGGGCATGGTGGGCAATGCATGGCTGCTTCAGTTTCTGGCAGATATCATGCGGGTTGATATTGTTCGGCCCAGGGTTGCTGACACAACGGCCTTTGGTGTGGCATTGCTTGCCGGGGTGGGCAGTGGCCTGTTTGATACGGTTAATAAATTATCGGTATTCCATCATTATTCTGATGTGACAAAGCCGGAAATGCTTGCAAGTGAAATTATTTTGCTAAAAAGAAATTGGAAAAATGCTGTAAAATCAACTAATTATTACGCCAAAAAATAAAAAAGTCATTTTTTCACGGAAAAGTTATCCAATGTTACTACTTTCTTTCTTCATGCTATTGTAAATATAGAATATAAGAATAACACTATATTAAGTTTCATATTGAGAAACACATAAATTACTTGGCAGAATCAACAGAATGGTAGAAGTTTATGACTAAATTAGTAAATATGATTGACCTGGATAAGCTGCAGCTAAATTCTTTTGAAGCCGCTCATTTTCTTAAAACTCTGGCTAATTCGAACCGTTTGGTAATATTGAGCCGACTTCTTGGCAAGGAAACATGCGTTGGCGATTTGGAAAAGAACCTTAATATTTCCCAGTCCGCTTTATCACAGCATCTCAGCCGTATGCGGGCAGAAGGCCTTGTATCAACACGCCGGGAAAGCCAGCAGATTTTTTATCGTATCAAAGACCCGCGTGTGGGGGCAATGCTGAAACTGACCTATGATTTATTTTGTCATGAGGAACTGGCAGAGGCCGTTTAAGTTCGGGTCTGTAATATCTAGGGAAACCAGCCAATACAGGCTGGTTTTTTTATGCTATCAACAACAGACGCACCCACATGGCCAGGACGGTGATCATGCCACAGAAAAATATCAAAAGCCGATGGTAAACATGGTTATAGGTGGTGTGGATGAGGGCCTGTACCAGCCTTAGAGCGAAGAAAATATAAGCCATATAGACAAATACCAGATCTTCCAGACCAAGGGCGAGAATCGCGGCGCAGACCGCGTAAAAAAGCACCGGAACTTCGTAAAGATTGGCCCATTGCCGGGTGACCTTCTGCATATAGGAGGGCGGTTTATCGTTATTATATTCCTTGAAATAGCTGGGCTTGAGATGGCCTGATTTAACAGCTCTTTGTCGGCTGGCGATCATAACATATGAGTAAAGAAGTGTGAAAATGGCCAAAAGACCCATGGGATAAATGATACTCATATTGATGACCTCTGTTTGACGTTATGTGTTACCTTAACAAAATTACAGGTTCAAATAAAACCAGAAAAGCCCTAAGGTCAACAGGGTTTTGAATTAAAAGGGATATATTTATGGGGTCACGAGCTGAATTCACCTGTAAGAAGCATCTATTTGATATTGCGGAGCAGGTGACTTATCTCAACGCCGCCTATATGACTCCCATTTTAAAGCAGGCCGCTGACTGCGGACAACAGGCGGTGGCGGGAAAGCTGCATCCCTGGGAGATGAGCCTGTCCAATTTCTTTGATCCGCCTGAACAGGCCTGTGCGTTGATGGCGAAAATGATCGGGGCTATGACCGATGATATGGCCCAGATTCCGTCCGTATCCTACGGTGTGGCTCTCGCGGTCCGTAATCTCCCCCTGTTGCCGGGACAGAAGATCATCCTGCTGGCGGACCAGTTTCCGTCCCATGTTTATCCGTGGCAGGAAATGGCCAAGGCGCATCAGGCGGAGGTGGTTACTATTGCCCGGCCGGACAATGGTGACTGGACCACGCCGCTATGTGATGCCATTGACCAGAATACCGCCATTGTTGCCTGTCCACAGGCCCATTGGACAGATGGCAGCCGGGTTGATCTGGTCAAGGTGGGGGCTGTGGCCCGGAAAAACGGGGCCGCTCTGGTCCTCGACCTGACACAGTCTTTGGGTGTGGTGCCTTTTTCGGTGCAGGATGTGGACCCGGATTTTATGATTACCGCCTGCTATAAATGGCTACTTGGCCCCTATAGCTATGGTTTTATCTATGTGGCGCCGCGCCATCAGGACGGGATTCCGCTGGAAGAAAACTGGATTGCGCGCAAGGGATCAGAGGATTTTGCACGGCTGGTGGATTATCAACCACAATATCGCCCGGGGGCGGCAAGGTTCAGCGTGGGGGAGCGCAGTAATTTTATGCTCACGCCCATTGTCCTGCACGGACTGGAAACCCTCAATCAATGGGGGGCGGGGGCAATCGCAGATTATCTGTCCGGTCTGACAGACATGATCGCGGAACGGGCACAGGCTATGGGGCTGAAAGTGGCGGACAAGGCCCATCGTTCGCCCCATCTGATCGGGCTTGATTTTCCTGCTGACATGCCCGCCGGATTAGCTGTTTCGCTGGCGCAACGAAATATTTTTGTCAGCGTGCGCGGCCATAGCATCCGGGTGGCACCCCATGTTTATAATAATATACAGGATGTGGAAAATCTGTTTTCCGCCCTGGAGGATCTATTATGATCCGGGGGCTGTCCGGCGGGGATAAAAAGGTCAATGTGGAGATTGAGCGCAAGTTCCTGATACTGGCCAAACCCAGGGGGAAACCCTTGCGCAGCCACAAAATCCGCCAGGGCTATATTGCCCGCGAAGGCGGTAATGTGGTTCGCATCCGTCAACAGGATGATCTCTATATTCTGTCGGTGAAGACCCCGGCAAAAACCGGTCGTTACGAAATCGAAACAAATATAAGTGCCGCTGAAGCAGAGGTATTATTTGCCGCCTGCCCCCGACCGGTGATCAAGAAAATTCGACATATTTATCAGCTTGGTGATCATATTTGGGAAGTGGATATTTTTGCGGGAAGCAACAAAGGATTAATCGTTGCGGAAGTGGAACTTTCTTCTGAGGGTGAAAAAATCACCCTGCCTGACTGGATTGGCCCGGAGGTCACCGCTTTCCAAAAATTCTATAACGCCAATCTGTCCGTGAACCCTTTCAGGAACTGGGGCGTGAAATATGAAGATCTTGTGGCGCGTATGGGGGGTTAATTTTACATGTATAGTATACGTATATTTTATGTAGAACTATACATATACTTGATTCTTACTTTTATATATAGTATATGTATAGTTCATATATAACTATATGTATTGAAAGTGTAAGATATGGAAAAATTTAAGAAAATTGATAAGCCAGATTATAAAAAGTATGAACCGTCACAATTAGCTGAAAGACTAGTCAGTTTAGACGACGCATTACTTAAACCTATTTTCAAAACGGAAGTTCCTGAATATCTTTATTGGTCAAAAATAAAGAAAAAAACATGGTTGCCGGATGATATGGCGGCTGAGAAATTCTGGGCTTATGTTAGGTTTTATCGACAATTTCGTTCGTTGAGAACTGCTATATGTGATCAAGAGGGAAATTATTTTAGATGGATTAAACTG
>NVTJ01000041.1 GCA_002401545.1 Alphaproteobacteria bacterium | reverse complement strand
GCGGTATGAACTTGTGCTATTGATGCAGACGCTAAAGGTGTACTGTCAAAATCAGTAAAGTGAAGATCAAATTTTTGTTCGCCAGAGACACAGACCTGGCCCGAATGATAAAATGCCCCTTTGAGCAAACTGGGAATCATGGCGGCCATATCCGCGCTGTCATCAACAATAACCGGAGCAACACCCCCATGTTCCAGCGCACAGCGCGTCCCCGGTGCCAGTTTTGAACGCAACATCCAGCCCACCTTTGATGAGCCAATAAAGCTGAAAAAAGCCACCCGGGGATCGGTGATCATCTTCTCAGCAGTAGCAATGTCACAGGCGGCAAAACGGCACCATTCTTCCGGCAGCCCTGCTTCATAAAGAATATTGACAAATTCCAGACAGGATAACGGCGTATCACCCGCCGGTTTAACCAGAACCGGGCATCCCACGGCGATGGCCGGGGCCACCTGATGCACGATCAGGTTCAGCGGGTGGTTGAACGCGGAAACCGCCACAACGGGGCCAATAGGCTCCCGCGTGGTAAAGGCCAGATGCCCGGCCCCGGCAGCGGTCAGATCCATGGGGATCTCCCTGCCGGTCAAATGCGCCAGTTCCTTGATACAAAGACCAACCCCGTCAATGGCACGGGTGACTTCCACCCGGGCATCCTTCAGCGGCTTGCCGCCTTCACTGGCAATTTGAAAGGCCAGTTTCTCAAACCGGCTTTCCATAATTATGGCGGTCTTTTTCAGAATATCAATACGCTCATAGGCCGGCAGCCAGTGGCGGCGATTGCGGAACAGATTATGGGCCGCCTCCAGATAACCATCTATGGTTTCCCCATTGCATAGCGGAACCGTACCGACAGGGCTGTGGTCATAGGGATTAAAAACCTCCAGTGTTTTCTGTGATGCTATCATATCAAACATACTTTCTCGGCAAGATCATCAATCAATATCCTCTGGTTATCGGAATAATCAACGGGCAATTCTACCAGATGGACACCCCCTGCCCCAAACGCCGCTTCCAGAGTCGACACCAGATCATCTGCGGCTTCAATACGGTGGCCTTTAGCCCCATAACTGTTCGCATATTGGACAAAATCCGGATTGCCAAACTCAAGGCCCCAATCGGGGAATCCGCCCCCGGCCTGCTTCCAGCGGATCATGCCGTATGAGTTGTCATTGAGAACCAGCACCACCAGATTAAGGCCAAGGCGGACGGCAGTTTCCATTTCCTGACTATTCATCATAAAGCCGCCGTCGCCACAAATGGCCATCACCCGCCGGTCGGGATAAAGCATGGCCGCCATCATGGCAGAGGGCAATCCCGCGCCCATAGTGGCCAGCGCATTGTCCAGCAGCACCGTATTGGGCTGATAGGCTTTATAATTACGGGCGTACCAGATTTTATAGATGCCATTATCCAGCGCAATAATATCCTTGTCACCCATCACTTTTCTGGTATCCGCCACAAAACGCTGGGGGACGACCGGAAAGCGGGGGTCATCGATATTCTCTGTGGTATGACTTTCCACCTCAGCGCGGATTTTCTCAAAATATGATTTGTCACAATTCACATTGGCCCCAAGTTTTTCCTTCAGGTGGGCAATCGACTGCGCCAAATCGCCGACGACCTCAACCTGGGGAAAATAAACCTGATCAACCTGTGCCGATTTATAATTGACATGAATGACCTTCTTGCCGCCTTCCTCCATAAAGAACGGCGGCTTTTCAACCACATCATGGCCGATATTGATGATCAAATCCGCCCGGTCAATGGCACAATGCAGATAATCCCCCGAAGATAAGGCCGCCGTGCCAAGGAAGAGTTCGGATCGTTCATCCACCACCCCTTTGCCCATCTGGGTATTGAAGAAAGGAATACCGGTGGTATGGATAAAGTCACTGAGCTTGTCCCGGGCATCTTTGCGGTTGGCCCCGGCCCCAATCAAAATCAATGGCATTTTCGCGGCCTTGATCAGATCTGCCGCCAGATCAAGAACCCTGCCACCGGCCACCGCATAATAACGCGGATGGGGCGGCAGTACCGGCTCATCCGTCTTTTCCTCGGCAATATCCTCCGGCAGTTCAAGCAGAACCGCTCCCGGACGTTCTTCCTCCGCCATGCGAAAGGCCTCCCGCACCAGAGCGGGTATGGCATTGCCGTGAACAATCTGTTTTGACATTTTACAAATCGGATCAAAAAGGCTGACAATATCCACAATCTGAAACTGGCCCTGTTTGGATTTCATGATCGGTTTCTGGCCTGTAATCATGATCAGGGGCATACCGCCCAACTGGGCATAAGCCGCAGGCGTTGCCAAATTGGTCGCCCCCGGCCCCAGCGTCGCCATGCAGACCCCGGCTTTACCCGTCAGCCGCCCGTAAGTTGCCGCCATGAAGCCCGCCCCCTGCTCATGACGTGTGAGGATCAGCCTGACGCCTGATATCCTTATGGATTCAAGCATATCAAGATTTTCTTCCCCCGGAACGGCGAAGATATATTCGACCCCTTCGGCTTCCAATGCCTGAACAAACAGGTCCGAAGCTTTGGTTTTTTCTGATGTGGTTATATTCATTTTATAATCCTGTTGTCAGATTTATCATTATCATGCGCAATAGCCGCCACTCTTTTCTTCCGTCATTGCCTTTTCGGCAACCGCCTTATATTCCGGCAATATATCCGGGCGCGGGAAAAGCTTGTTCATGGGAATGGACATGCCGGTTCCCTGCACAATACGCACATGCTTGCGCCGCAACAAACGGGGACGGCTCACACCGCAGGAATGGGATATAGTCTGCACTTCATGCACCATATTCATACAATAGCTCGCCGCTTTCACCGCCTTGTCTTCCGGGTCAAGCCCCTTTTGCAGTCGGGGGTTATGGGTGGTGATGCCTGTCGGGCAGGTGTTTTTATTGCATTTCAGGGCCTGAATACAGCCCAGCGAAAACATAAAGCCCCGCGCGGATGTAACAAAGTCAGCCCCCGCCGCCAAGGCCCAGGCCACCTCGGACGGCGTGATCAGCTTACCGGAAGAAATCAGCCGGATGCGACCTCTCAGACCATATTTATGAAGCACATCAGACACCATCGGCAGGGATTCCTTGATGACCAGCCCCACATTATCCATCAGCGGCATGGGCGCGGCCCCGCTACCGCCGTCACCGCTGTCAATGGTGATGAAGTCCGGGGCCCGTTCAATGCCGCGCTTGTGTATTTCCGCGCACATTTCCGCAAGCCATTCGGGTCCGCCAATCACGGCCTTAAAGCCCACCGGCTTACCCGTAACCCGGCGGATATGTTCCATCATATCCAGCATATCCCCCACATTATTAATTTCCGGATGACGGTTCGGAGAAATGGAATCCTGTCCTTCGGGAATGCCGCGAATTTTGGCAATTTGCGCCGTGACCTTGATGCCGGGCAGGATACCGCCCTTGCCGGGCTTTGCCCCCTGACTCATTTTCAGCTCGAACATTCTGACCTGCGTGTGAGCCGCCACCTGCTTTAATTTCTCATCAGACAGATTTCCCTGATCATCGCGAACCCCGTATTTGGCGGTGCCAATCTGCATCACAATATCGCATCCGCCCTCCAGATGATACGGGGAAAGCCCGCCTTCCCCTGTATTCATCCAGCATCCGGCCATACGCGCACCTTTGGACAAAGCCCGGACCGCAGGCGTTGACAGCGCCCCGTAGCTCATGCCGGAAATATTAAAGAATGACGGGGCATCATAGGGTGTCTCACAATGGGGACCAATTTGCAGAGCCTGCATATCCACCGCGTCCACCTCCAATGTGGGAAAAGGACAATTGACAAAAATAATTGAACCCGCCGGCGTTAAGTTTTTTGTCGAACCAAAAGCAATGGTATTGTCATGGCCCTTGGCGGCCCGGTCCACCCACTCCCGCTCGGCCCGGTTGAAGGGCATTTCCTCCCGGTCCATGGCGAAAAAATACTGACGGAAAAACTCCCCCAAGGTGGAAAAGAGATATCTGAACCGCCCCAATACCGGATAATTCCGGCGCACGGCATCCTTGGTTTGCGTCACGTCAATAATGAAAATTATAAAAATAATCAGCACAATCAACCCTGCGGCAATAATAAAGAAGGTCGACAAAACCTGAAAACTGGCCATTATTAATGCATGAGATGCAGCATCCATAAATATTCTCCCGTCCTTTTCAAGCACTGATTAAAGTATGATTCATTATACCCGACATTATTGGGCATCACTTCGATATGTCGAAAACTTGGTTAGCAGGTTAGAGACTACCACAAAGCAAAAGGTTACGTAAATTAATCATTTTCATCGCTTTGTGTGGCGGCTAAAACAGCTTTAACCAGATCTTCGGGAACTTCAGGCAATTCTTCCTGCGCCAGAGCCTTCCTGGTTGTCACCATAGAAAGCCTGTAGGCCGCCAGATAGTCACGGCATTCTTTACATACTTTAAGATGAGCCTTGAAAATAAAGCGTTTATTCCACGGCAAGTCACCTTCAAGATACTGAATGATGAAATCCTCAAAATCCCGGCATGAAATCATCATCGGCATTTTCAGGAGCCATTTCTCTATTTGAGATTTTTCTCTGCGAGTGATCATTTGTCCAATCCTTCCAGAAATACAGGTTCGAGGATTTTCTTTAATGCCGAACATGCCCGGTGAAGGCGGACTTTGATTGCCCCCCCCGGACAAAGAAAACATCTGCGCCACTTCCGCCGTATTATAACCCTCAATATCACGTTGATACAAAACATCCGGATAGTCTTATATCTGATTAACCTTTGACGACTTCAGGGGAAAAACAAACGCGGCCCCCAACAACATAATTGCGCCGTAAATTGTGAAATTGACAAGCTGGGGCAGCGCCATTGACATCAGGATGCCGCCAAAGTAAGGCCCTATAATGGCCCCAATCCGCCCGACACCAATGGTCCAGCCAATGCCCGTGGACTTCATCTGTACCGGGTACGCACGGGCGGCAGCGCCATAAAATGCGCCCACAGCCCCCTGTACCGTAAAGCCCATGACAAAAGCAATCAGCAGAACAACCGTCAGTTCCCCCCGGTAAACAGAAAAAATTATCATCATCACAAAAGCCGTGATGCAATAGCTGACGATGGAACGAATATAACCAAAACGGTTTGCCAGCAGACCCACCACCATAACACCAATAAAACCACCGCCCGAGAACATCGCCCCGGCAATGATCGCCTTGTCCGGTGCCAGACCTGAATCAATGGCAATCTTCGGTATCCAGCTCAAAAGATAATACATGGTCATAAAGGTGCAAATCAGCCCGGCCCACAGCCTGAGTGAAACCCTGCGGTATTGTGGATTGAGCAGATCCCGGAAGCTCGTCTTGCCATGGCTGTCAAAAAAAGAATCAATGGGGCCTGTGATTTCAGGATGCTTCATCCGCCCCATGACCCGGTTGATTTTCCGGACGGCCCCATCGCCGCCCTCCCGCGCCAGAAAAAATAGCGATTCCGGCAAAAACACAAAACAGATTGGCAACATCAGTGCGGTGATAGACCCCGCGCCGATCATGGTCGCCCGCCAGCCAAATTCCGGTACCGCCCAGGAACTGGACAATCCCGTCAGCAACGCGCCCAGAGGATAACCGGCGGTGATCAGCATGATAACAATATTCCGGATCCTCAGGGGGGAATATTCCGCCACTATGGCCGTCACACTGGCAAACATGCCGCCAATGCCAAATCCGGCAATGAGGCGCGTCACAATGAGCTGCGAAATTGATTGTGCCTGACTGCCGGCAATAACCCCGACAGCAATCAATGTGACACCGATAAGGATAATACGGCGGCGACCGGCCTTATCAGCATAAGCCCCCAAAATCAGGCCGCCAAATGCCATACCAATCAACCCGGCACTGAAAATACCCCCCATCTGAATGGGCGTTATATTCAGATCGGCCATAATGCTGGAAGCTGAATAGGACAGGATGACCACATCCATGCCATCAATCATATTCAGGATGAAACAAAGGGCGAAAATAACATATTGCAGCCCGGAGAGAGGCATAACATCCAGCATGGTGGCAGGATTTATAGCCTGCTCTTTACCTGAAAGCTGCTCTTTGCGCATTATACATCTCCAAATTAAAATCTGATTCCATGGTAGCCCAGAGAAATTTCAAGGCAAACAAAAAAAGGGAGCGCTCATTTTCAGCGCTCCCCAAGCAACCGCAGAACGGTCTAGTTAAAATTATATTTGAATTTGATGGCAATCGTCCGGCCTTCCTCGGTAAAGGAATAACGTCCGCCACCACCACGCGGGCCGTTCACCGCCGTGGTGCCGCCAATGAAGGTTGAGGTAATCTCATCGGTGAGGTTACGGGCGACAAGGGAAATATACCATTTACCATCATTCGGACCATAGGTCAGGCTGGCATTGATCTTGTGATAGCTGTCCTGAAGGCCCTGCGGATCATTGTCAACGGACAAGGACTGGGAATCGACGAAAAACCATTTCCCGGCAAATGTCAGATCATAATCTTCCGTTACCTGAACGGTATAATCCGCATCAAAGGTAAATTGATAATCCGGCGCACGGGTCGGCGTAGCCCCCGTCAGATCCTGTGTCTTGGCCACACAGCCCTCCGCTGCCGTCTGGCCACCAAAACAGGGCGACCCGATAAAACTGGTATATTCCGCATCAAGAAAAGCCGCACTCAGCCCAAGGTTAAGTTCATAACTAACCGCCCATTTTGCTTCGATTTCCACACCTTGCGAACGGGCTTCACCAGCGTTATTCACCGTCTGGGCAATCACGGTCGGATCATTTGAGGAGACCTGCAAGTCCGTCACCTCGGTCCTGAATATGGACCAGTTAAAGCGAAAACGGTTTTCAAACAGGTCATGCTTGCCACCGATTTCATAATTGATGGATTGCTCATCTTTGAAGGTAAATACCTGATCAAGAATAGTATTGGACAGACCGCTTAATACGTTAAAACCACCACTTTTGAAGCCCGTTGCGACCGTGGCATAAAACAGGGTGTCATCCGTGGGCCGCCATTGGGCGTTAACATTCCATGATACCGCCGTTTCATTAATCTCACCCGCCGCATCATTGCATCGCAGGAAGGCCGGACCACCACATTTTGCCCCTTCATTGTCAAAAGTATAGATATCAAAATTGGTCTGTGCCGCTGTTCCGTCACGTTTTTCATCGGTATAACGTATCCCGGCAGCAATCTTGAACTGGTTCGTCAAATCATACTCGACCTCACCAAAAACAGAGATATTCTGAGTATCAATTGTCGCACTCTGATGCCGGCGCAGTGGTTTAAGGAAGAAACCCGGAGGCGCATTACGGAAATCTGCATCCTGAGTGAACTCAATATCATTATCCAGGAAAAAAATGCCAGCAATATAGTTAAATCGGCCTGACCCATCCGAAGCCACCCGGATTTCCTGTGAAAATTGTTCATAATTTTCTATATTATTGATTGTCCGCAAATCACCCGGGCTAAGGTCCGAACTGAAGGTATCCGAAATATCAGAAGACTGATACCCGGTCAGCGAGGTCACGGTGACATCTCCCAGATCCCATGTGAGGGTAAGCCCGGCCATATCAGCATTCAAATCAAAGGGTTCGCCAATTTCCTCTCCGTTAAAGAAGTTACGCACCACATTAGTGCCGTTGGCCGTACAATCATCACCGAACGCGGCAAGAACCGCCGCTGAATTGTTACAGAAGCTCAACTCGCGGCCCTTCCCCTGACGGTCGAAATTCGTATGTTGCCAGAATACCTCAGCCAGAAGATTCTCTGAAATATCCACCTCAAAAAGCACCCGTGTGGTAATATCTTCAGATTCCGGCGATTGCCTGCCGGTTTCAGTATTGTTCACAAAGCCATCTTTATCTTTGTAGTTCACCGCAAAACGACCCCTGATTTTATCAGTCAGGGGACCGGAAATAACGGCTTCCACTTCGAAGCCTTCATTATCTTCAAAATCATAACTGCCGAGGAATGAGGCTTCAAAATTTTCTGTCGGCTTGTTCCATGTGATGTTAATCACCCCGAGAGAGGTATTTTTACCAATAACCGCCCCTTGCGGTCCGCGCAGTATCTCTATCTGTGCCAGATCAACAAAGGCGGTTCTGCCCAGACGACTGCGGGAGGCGAAAAAACCATTATAAACCTGACCAACCGCCGGTTCAAAATGCGGGCCGCTGCCGACCGTACCCAAACCACGCATGATCAGAACATCGGAAGCTCCGGGCGGACTGCCATAGGCAAAGTTAGGAATGGAGGCCGCCATAGCACCAATATCCACATATCCTTCCTTTTGTACAGCGGCCCCGGCATAGGCCTGAACAGACGCCGGGACATCCTGAAGGCTTTCCGCACGCTTACGGGCAGTGACAACGATTTCTTCCAGCCGTATAACATTATCTTCGGCCTGCGTATAAGCCGTGCCATGGACCGTCATTAAAATGCTTAAAGCGGTGCCGTAAAGCAAAGCCTCTTTATTCAAGATCTTTTTCATTCTTTCCTCCCTGAGATACTATCATTGATTATAGTGTTTATTAAAAACGTCTGCTGACCCTGAGGCCCCATTGCCGGGGCGGATTATAGGTAATGAACTCCTGTCCGCCGCCACCGGCTTCATCCAGAAAACCAACGCCGCGCAGAATATTCCCCGTCTGCACTTCGTCAAACACATTGGTCACAGAACCTTCCACTGTCCATAAATCATCTTCCGAGGTATAGAACAGACGGATATTGACATTATTATAGCTGTCGGCACGGTCGGAACCGCCAAGGGAAAAGGTATCGTCACGGTTAAAAGGGGTATAGAAAATGTCATCGGTATAGGAATATTCAACCCGCAGCCTCAAGGCCCCATAATTCGTCATAACCCAGTCTTTATTGGCGCCAATATTAAAAGTCCATTCCGGTGTCCGGCTTAACTGATTACCGCCCAATTGCACCCCGGACAATATTTGCTCATCATATTCACTGTCCATATATCCAAACGAGCCATCAAAACCGATAGTATCAGTTACAGAAAGCTGAAAATCACCATCGATTCCCTTGACCTCGGCCCCTTTGGCATTAAAGGCAGCAGGCCCGCCAAATTCAAATATCTGGAATTGCAAATCATCATACTGATTGAGGAAAACAGATAAATTCAACCGCAAACGCCCATCAAACAGGGTGGATTTCACCCCCACCTCATAGGCGTCAACAAATTCAGGGTCATAAGTCGCTTCCCGTCCCGCCGACGTAATGGCCACCTGGTTAATACCGCCTGATTTATAGCCCGTAGAGGCCGAAGCATAAAGCATCACATCCTCATTGACTTTCCAGTCAACCACCGCCCGCCAGGTAAACTGGCTGTCATCAATACCTACCTTATCATTCACCCGGGGGGCAAACAGGACATTCGAATTGATGCCGTCTTTTTCATCCTTGGTCCAGCGACCACCGAAAGTTAATCTCACATCATCGCTCACCTGATAGCTGGCCTGACCAAAGGCCGCATATGATTTGGCATTGACAGAGCCACCCAAATCGACCCCGCAACAATCCTGGGCAACGAACTTGGCAAAGAAATCAAAACGGTCCTCAAAGAACTGCGAGGCGCGTGTCGCATCCTCTTCAAAATAAAACAGGCCAAAAATCCACTGCAGTGGACTGTCGTTATTGGAAAGAAATTGCAATTCCTGTGAGAACTGGTTGGCATTCTCCGTAAGAACCAGTTCCGCCAGGTTGGCCGATGAACTGTCTGAATCCTGATGGGATTCAAAACTTGTCTCCGCATAGGCCGAAATCGATTTGATGGTAATATCTTCCAAATCCCACGTCAGGGTTGCYGACAGCAGCAACATGTCATTATCGACGCTTTCGCGGGTATTCTTTGATTCTTTGAATGCGGTCAGATCATTGACCAGCGCATTGCCAGCACTGTCAATAAACCAGTCCCCCGGCCCCCGGACATTGACACCCATGGGCCCCGGACCCGCAGCACCAAAAGGCGGGCCGGCATTTGTTGATGGGAAGGGTTCCCGCACTTCAGGTTGTGATCCAACGCCCTGAACTTTCACATATGAGGCGGAAAGCAGCATATTCACATTATCAGAGACCTCAACATTCAAATGCCCTCTAAAACCATAATTGTCAGCATCATTGGCTTTGGTTCCGCCCTCATAAGTATTTTCCGTATAGCCATCCCGGGTTTCCCGGAAACCGGTGACGCGAAGGGCCATTTTGTCATTCAGGGGAAGATTGAGCATACCGCGAAGACGGAACCAGTCATAATTGCCCCCGGTCACGTCAAGCAGGCCTTCAATTTCATCCGTCGGCTTTGCAGTGATGAAATTAACCGATCCACCCGTGGCATTGCGGCCATACAAAGTCCCCTGCGGTCCGCGCAGAACCTCAACACGTTCCAGGTCAAAAGCATTGAACATCGTCGCCACCGGACGCCCCAGATAAACACCGTCAATATGCAGTGCAACCCCGGGATCACCCCCGGCGGTGGTATTCTCAAGACCGGCACCGCGTATGGCAACAAAAGCCACCGGGCCAAAATTACCAAATTGCAACGATGGTGTCATAAAAGACAAGTCAGCAAGATTATCAAATCCGGCATCTTCCAGACGACGCTTGCCATAGGCGCTGACGGCAAGGGGAATATCCTGCAGATTTTCAGCACGCTTTTGCGCCGTCACCACAATTTCTTCAAATGCGAATGAGGTATCCTCATCTTCTGCCATTGCCTCGCCAACCGCAAAAAACTGCCCCATCATCAAAACGCTTGCCAATGCCTTGTACTTATTTCCCAGATACATGTGTTTGTCTCCTTAATTAAGCCCTTAAGCCCTAACCTTAACGGTATCCCTGATTAATGATTAATGCCAAGACACGGCCCCGGTCCAATTCTTTCCACTATAATCCGCATGAGAAAAATAATTTAATTTTTGGCTTCACCCATAACCGCCTGCCAGATTTCATCAATGCGAGCCTCGACTTCAGGCTTTGGCAATACCCGTTCCATAACCTTAAGGCCCAGCGGAATTGTACAATCCAGTCCCATGAAAGTACGGGTATTGATGGGCATTTCCGGCGTACCGTCATAAACACCCAGCTTCGCCGTTTTGCCCATAATTCCCTGAGCCAGCGGATCAATGGCCATGCCGATCACATTGGGGATAATCAGCAGATCACGGTCCGCCATAAAACGATGGGCCAGCGCCCAGTCCCGTTCATGGGGATCATGAATATCAATATCACTGTCATAAACAAAAACATGCTTGGCAAAACCGCCCAAGGCGGTATAGGCCCGCATCATCGCCATTTTAGGCTCTCCGACACGCTTTTTATCCATGGCGATATGCACGGTAAAACCGCAACCAGCAGAAGGATCAACAAACACATCTGTAATATTCGGCAGAACCTGTATCAGATCCTGATACACTTTTACCGAACGGAAAAAGGCGGCAATATTATTGGTTTCATTTAACGGACGGCCAATATGAATATGCTGATAAATCGGTTTTTTACGCATGGTAATCGCCGTGACATCAAAAACAGGCCGACGGCGTGATTCATCATAAAACCCGTTGAAAGAGGCAAACCGTCCCTGCTTTGCCCAGTTAAAAGGCTTGAAAATCCCTTCAATGATAATCTCGGCATCGGCGGGCACATCCACATCAATGGTTTCACATTTGACCATTTTTACGGCCTCACCCCGCAATCCGCCCACAAAAGCAAAATCCGCATTTTTATGGGGCAGAGCAGAATTCGCCCCGGCCAGAACAAACTCCGGTCCCACCCCCATGATAAAAGCCATGGGAAAGGGTTTGGCGGATTCCCGGTCCCAGGTCGATGACGGATCATCAATTTTGGCGTTCCAGCATTCTTCCATGCTTTTGGCGTCCCCTGTCTGACGGAAAATCCACACGGAACCCTGATTTTTCTCGGTGATCTCAAACCGGTGATAGGAAAGATTTTGCGCTCCCTCCGCCGGTTTCGAGCAGGCCGGAGCGCACATAAACCGACCCTCCAGAAACGCCGATGTCTTGGTCCCATCCTCGGGGTTCATCCGTAAAATCGGCAAAATGGACAGGTCCACCTCGTCGCCCGTCATGATCACCTGCTTACAGGGGGCCTCGTCGTTACTCACCCGCACCGGCGGCAGGCCACCATTTTGCATAACCTCCTTCATGCGCCGCGCAGCCCCCGGCACCGCTTGCTTTACCGGCATATTAAAGACATCAGCGATACGGCGGTAAGAGGCGCCAATGGTATTGGCAAAAACCGGAATATCAGACCCCTTGGGATTCTCGAACAGGATGCTTTTGTCCGAACCATCATAATCAACCCTTGCAATGAAGGCCCCTATTTCATCCAGAGTATCAATCTCCTGCGTCACACGCAGCAATTTGCCATCGTCATCCAATTTCTGGATAAATTTACGAAAACCGGTCTCAGTCACTCTTGCTCTCCTTAAAAATTCTATTCCCTGTGATTTTTTCTCATTGCGCATAATTTTTTCAAATCTACTGTTGCCAAAACCAAGGGAATAATGCTAGATATGACTGAACTGTAACGTACGGTACAGTCTTAAGCAAGAACCTGATGGTACGTTTATTTTTTATAATAGCTAAACAAACTTTTCGAATAGCAAGACCATGAGCCAACACCCGCCAAAAGGCACCTTTAACCGCAATATCAAAGTCAGAGACATGCCCTCTTCCAAGAAGGCGGCCATTCTGGATGCCGCAACGAAGATGTTTCTGGACTTGGGCTATGGTGCCACCAGCATGAACGCGCTGGTGGCTAAAATTGGCGGCTCAAAAGCAACAATTTATGCTCATTTTACCTCAAAACAAGTTCTGTTCGAGGCCGTCACGGAACATGTTCTGGAAAAGCATATAACAGCCATTCATAGCGATGAACTGAAAAATCTGGGTCTGAAAGAGGGATTAATGGTGATCGGGCAGAAGCTTCTGGAACTGGTATCATCTGATCATCATATACGACTATCCCGGCTGGTAATGGCTGAAACCCCCAATTTCCCGGAAATCGGGCGCGCCTATTATGACAGAGGGCCATTAATTGCAAATAAAGACATTTCCGCTTTTTTAATTTCGGCAACGCAAGGGTCTGAAAAAAAACTGCCTGATCCTGACAAAACGGCCAGCCATTTCTCTGCAATGCTGATACATCATATATTTCTGGAACGCCTTTGTGGTAAATGCAATGTCCCGTCTGCTAAAAAAATTCGAGCCATTACTGAAGACACCGTTGACGACTTGTTGAAAATATATAATCTGGAACAGGAGAGCGACAGATGAAACTAATCATTGGAATTGCCGGGGCAAGCGGCGTTATCTATGGCATCCGTATGCTTGAAATTCTTAAAACCATCCCTGATGTGGAAACTCATCTGATCATGAGTAAAACCGGCCGCATGAATATTTCCCTTGAAACCGACTATGCCCCGGGCGATGTGGAGGATATGGCCGACAGAGTCTACAAGAATTCAAATGTTGGCGCCGCAATCGCCAGCGGTTCCTTTAAAATAGATGGTATGATTGTCACCGCCTGTGCCATGAAAACCCTGTCGGCTATCGTCCATTCCCATGCTGATGACTTGCTGACGCGGGCCGCAGATGTCACGCTCAAGGAACAGCGCCGGCTGGTTCTTATGCCGCGCGAAACGCCACTGCATGTGGGGCATTGCAAACTGATGTATGAAGCGGCGCAACTGGGTGCCGTCATCGCCCCGCCCATGCCCGGATTCTACGGTCGGCCAAAAACCATTGATGATATGATCAACCACAATGTGGGCCGGGTTCTGGACCTGTTTGATATTGACGCCAATATTGTCAAACGGTGGCAGGGGACATGATGGTACAGATATTTTTCAGTTCGGTGTGAAACTCCATGGAATATATGCCGCCTTCACGGCCAATGCCTGACATGCCGACACCGCCAAAAGCGGTGCGAAGATCCCGCACCATCCAGCCATTAATCCAGCATACGCCCACATTCAGGGCCTCTGCCACGCGGCGGGCCTTGCCCTCATCACCGGACCAGACACAGGCCGCAAGACCATAAAGACTGTCATTGGCCATCCTGATGGCATCTTCTTCCCGCACAAAGGGTTGAATATGGCAACAGGGGCCAAAAACCTCCTCTTTCAGCAGACGCGCCTTTTCCGGCAGACCGGTCCAGATCGTTGGCTGCACCCAGGCCCCGCCAACAAGGGCTTCATTAACCTTGGGAATACCGCCCCCGGTAACCACGGTGGCCCCTTCCTGTTCGGCAAGCCTGTAATAGGACAGAATTTTTTTCTGATGGGTTGGCCCGACAGCGGGACCAATGGTCTGGGACTCTGCGGCATTTTTCAAGGCCACAACAAATTTATCAAAAATTGACTGCTCCACGTAAAGCCGTTCTGTGCCCAGACAAATCTGGCCGCAATTGAAGAAACAGGATTTGGCGATACCCTCAATTGCCGCCGCGAAATTACAATCCGCAAAGACAATGCAGGGATTTTTTCCGCCCAGTTCCAGCGACACATCGCGCAGCCCAACGGCGCTACTTTTCATGATCGCTTCCCCAGTTCTGGTCTCGCCGGTAAAATTGATCGCATCCACCCCGGGATGGGCGACCAGGAAACCACCCGCCGAGTTTTCACCAAAGCCATGCACCACATTAAAAACACCCTTCGGAATACCTGCTTCATTCATCACCATGCCGAGCAGGGCCGCAGTGGACGGGGTTTCTTCTGACGGTTTTAAAACCATCGTGTTGCCCCAGGCCAACGCGGGCGCCGCCTTCCATGTGGCCATGACCAGAGGCAGGTTCCACGGGCAGACCGCCGCAATAACACCCTTGGGTTTGCGGAATTCACGGTTATGGGCCACACCCCCATCCGGCAGGAGCGTGTCAATGATTTCATTCTTTCCGCCAGCCGCAACAATCTTTAAAAAGACGCGAAACTGATCCGCCGCACGCGGAATTTCCATATGAGCCACCTGACCGTAAGGTTTTCCGGTGTCTGAAATCTCGGCATCAATAAAATCCTGTTGATGCGCCATGATACCATCGGCGACCGCATCCAGAAGGTCAAGACGGGTCTTAACGGCCATCTGCCCCCACTCCCCCTCCAAGGCGGCTCTGGCAGCAGTAACCGCCCGGTCCACATCGGCGGCGCTGGCTTCTGTGACGACGGCACTTATTGATCCATCAACAGGATTAATCACTTCAAAGCTTTTACCGGATGTGCCCTCGGTATATTCCCCGTCAATGAAATTCAGTATTTTACGATTAGACATCATCTTTCCCTTCGGTTTTCTATGTCCGCTTTATCCGTACCTTGGCTTTCAGGTCTGTTCGGCAGAAGGCGTGCAGGAAGCAGGTCTGCTCACTCTGGTCCAGCACTTCGCGGCCATAATCATCACCTTCACCGGTTTTCAGGAAAACATGTGTTTCCACCGGATCGGCGGTTCCGGCCTTGCCCGTGCCGCCCGAAGCCCCGCCGGGTGAGAAATGTATATCCTGAATGATACGGTAATCCTCAAGTGGCCGCTTGACCATTTTAGCATAACGCCCCAACTGTGTCATAAAACAAAATCCGATTCCGGCGGAGATATAACTTGCCGCATCCGGGGCCAGACCCCTGCCGCCGAATTTGGGGTCTTCATCGGATAAAAACTGGAATACCGACCCCGTCGGTGACAGAACGGTCAGGGTAATGACCTTGACCCCATCCTCCCTTATCTCGCAATGGGCCTGAAGATGCAGGACACGGTCCTGATTATTTTCCAGACTGGTTCCAACACCACCGGCAACACCGAATTCTATTTTACTCTCCAGCAGTTTTTCAATAATATTCGTTCCCGAAATGCTGTGTGCGCCCCGCTCCAGACGGGAATAATTATCCCCCGGATCAGGTAAAATATCCCCGGCAAGCGGGGCCACATTACGCACGTCAATCTGCTTGCCATTGACGCTCAGGCTGAAAAGCGATGTGAGGGAGCCGCGCATCAGGCCATTCAGCGGTGATGCGGCGATGGCATGCAGCGTTAATTCATTCAGGGTATCATCATCCGCATCACTTTCGGCCTGCAGGCAAAGTTTAATCGGCAAGGCCCCTGCAAACATGGTGCCTTTACCCATAACCCCGCGCATGGTGTAATAATTATCCTGACTGAGTCGGACATTTTTTAGCGTGATCCCCCGCGCCTTCGCCAATGACAACAGTTCGTTCATATAGGACGAAATCATCCCCGCCGTTAAAAAACACAAGGGATAGGGTGCCACATCATGGGCATTGAGATAGGGGCCTTCATCGGACGACAGGCGCCAGGCCTTGCCCGTGGCCCCATTAACCACCACGGCTTCTTTTTGCATCACGGACAAGGAACGTACCCAGGTACGAACAGATTGACCATATCGGTTTTCGCCCCCTTTAAACCCAATCTCACCCGCGYTCATAACCTCAAAAAAAAGCGGCAAGCCACAATCTATCAATATATTTGGCCCGGAGTGTTTTATGGAAACCGTCGACATTTTGCATTCCTTCCCTAGTCCCGTTAATGAGACTAGATATACGCCATAACCAAAGATTCGGGGCATGAGAAAAATGAACAATACATGAGAAATTTACCTCTTGCAGAGTCATTAAATCTAATTACATTTTTATTTTTTTGCGATGGTAAATTCACGTTCCACCTTCTATAAAGTGATTTTAGGTGAATGTTCTGATCCACATCACAATAGGGAAATGTAATGATAAAGATCAATGTGACCACAAGAGACGGCGAAAGCCGCACTATTGAAGCCAACACCGGCCAATCCCTGATGGAAGCATTGCGGAACGAGGACATCGAAGGAATAGATGCCTTTTGCGGCGGCAGTTGCGCCTGTGCCACCTGTCATGTTTATATGGATGAAAACTGGCTGGGCAAACTCGCCGAACAGGAAGAAGATGAAGGCGACCTGCTGGATGATTCAGACGTCCGGAAAAGCAATTCACGCCTGTCCTGTCAGATAAAACTCACCAAGGTCCTTGATGGTATAATAGTGACCATTCCCCCCGAAGAATAACCCTATTTTGTCAGAAAGGCCTTTAGGGGGGTTTCAATATCCGCGCCTTGCGCCGGACTTATTTTCGTGCGGGCCGCAAGCAGTTTTCTCGCCCCCAGATGGTCCGCAGGACGATTAACCGAATCAACCGCAATCAAAGACCCCTTGCTGAAATAACAGATGGAAAACCTGTTATCGGCCAGACTTCCCCGAACCACATGGCTGTCATGGCCCCGGGACAATCCGGCCATTTGCAGTTTTAAATCATACTGGTCCGACCAAAACCACGGCACTGTTTCATAGGGCAGTTTTTCACCCAGAATAGATTTGCCGACAGTGATTGCCTGATCAACGGCATTTTGCACGGATTCCAGATGAACCGGGCCGCCAACCCATAAATTGACCCCATGGGCACAGTCGCCGGCGGCAAAAACATCCGGGGTCGCCGTGCAGCCATATTCATCAACAATAATGCCCCGGCCCACCTCAAGGCCAATGCCCGCCGCCAGTTCACTATTGGGAATGACCCCGATGCCAACGATAACCGCCCCGGCCTTTCGTGTGCTGCCGTCACTCAGACATACCGAGTAACGACCAGATTTTAGGCGTTCAATAGTCTCAACGGCGGTATTTGTTATTATTTTAGTCCCGGAAGAACGATGATATCCGGTAAAATATTCCGCCAGAACCGCCCCCACTACATTAGGCATAATGGTTGGCATGGCCTCGACCACGGTCACCGACTTTCCAAGCCCGCGCAGGGTCGCCGCCACCTCAAGCCCGATAAAACCACCGCCAATCAGAAGAACATCGTCAATATTCTGAACCGCCTTTGAAATAGATTTAACATCGTCACTGGTACGTAAATATAACAACCCGCTGGCCCCCTCCATGGGTAAGCGGCGAACCCGCGCACCGGTGGCAAAAACCAGCTTATCAAATTCATAGTGACGGCCATCGGCACATTGCACCTGTTTTTCATCAAGCGTAATGCCTGTCACCTCGCAGCCCCTGATAACCGTAATATTCCGGTCATCATAATATTTGGCGGGGCGGAGCAACAGACGTTCCTCAGCCATATCCCCGGCCAGAAATTTCTTGGATAACGGCGGGCGCTGATAAGGCAGGGATTTTTCCGCACATAACAGGGTCACCGGACCGTCATAGCCGCCTTTTCGCAGGGTATCCGCCACCTGAAACCCGGCATTTCCACCTCCGATAATAACAGTTCCATGCTGGTTCATCCTATGACTCCCGACCTTGACCCGGCCACAGCGACGCCGGGACCATGACACAGCCCGTCATCAGCATACGGGCGGTTCTCAGCAGGCCTATTTTCTTTATCACCGGGATTTCACTCTCTTTTTCCAGCTCCATCGTCACATCAAAATGACCCGAGGGATGTTCAACCCTGACCGTTATCACAGCCTCGGATTCTATGATGGAGAAATCTTCACATAGGGACCCCGGCAGGATACAGCCCGCCGCAACCGAAGCCGCGCCCAGCACGCCAATGGCCTCATGACAAATATGCGGAATGAAAGTGCGTGTGGAAATATTGCCGCCTTTTCTCGGGGCGGAGAGCAGGCTCATCTTGGGAATGACCTTATCCGTCACATCCCCCAGATTCATCATCGGACCCAATTTCAACCGCAGGCTATTCAACCGTAATTTCAAAGATTCATTGCGGTTCAGCTCTGCCGGACTCTCCTCTCCACTCAGACCAAAATCAGACGCCCGCAGCAGAACAACCGGCATCCCGCTGTCAATACAAGTCACGTCAACCCCGTCAATCCGGTCACGGACATTTCCCGTTGGCAACAGCGACCCACATGAGGACCCCGCCGCATCAGGAAAATCACAGATAATCGGCGACCCGGTGCCGGGAACACCATCAATGGCGGCCTCCCCATCATAGCTGACACAGCCCCCCGGAGTAACAACCGAAAGCTCACATATTTTGCCCGTATTGACCATATAAACAGAAACCCGCGTTATATCACCACGCGCTGTCACCAGCCCCTTTTCAAGGGCAAAGGGGCCAACCCCGGCCAGAATATTACCACATGTTGGTGACAGGTCCACCCGGTCCTCGCCAACCACAGCCTGAACAAACAAATAATCCACATCCACACCGGGCAGGGCCGACGGGCTGACAATGGCTATTTTGCTGGTCAGCGGATGGGCGCCACCCAGTCCGTCAATCTGACGCGGGTCACTGCCCCCCATTGCCGCCAGCAAAACCCGGTCGCGCAATGCCTCTTCGGACGGCAGGTCTTTGCCTAGAAAATAGAGGCCCTTTGAGCTACCCCCTCTCATGAGAGCACATGGAATTGCCGTTTGCATGATTATTCTGTCCTGTTCGTTGTAATATGGCACTTAAAGCATATTAGGCCTTTGCCACCCCTGCAGGCCAATAGCTTTTTTTTCCTAACCCATAATAAAATATTTAGGATCAGCAGACATTAATAGACTTTTTTATCTCCGCCATCATCTCACCGGCACTTTCTCGGAATTTAATTAACCCCTATAATTTTTCTCATGTTACTATTCACTTTTCTCATTATTATATTGCTTGTAATACAGGTTATATAATAGATAAATAATGAGACTGGTCTATGCGAATAGCTGATACCGAATTTTAATATAATATTTTCTCATAAGATGGAAAATGGAAATTTTTACTTTACGCTGGAATATAATTGCCCATGCCGACTTCAGTAAACATTGATATACGCAGCATCAGCCTGCGCCATCTGAAGGCGATTGTGCGCGTGGCTGAAGTACAGAATATCACCCGCGCCGCCGTGACCCTCAGGCGGTCACAAACGGCGATCACCAAATCAATCAGCGAAATTGAAGGCCAGGTCGGGGTAAAATTATTTGACCGCACCTCGAAGGGCGTCACACCGACAACCCAGGGCGATATACTGGTGCGCCGTACCCGGTCTGCTCTGGCGGCCTTTCAGGTGGCCGCCAATATCTTTCTCCAGATGAAGGGCGGCAACGTCAATGTTATCACCAACCCCGTTTTCTCCATGGATATCAGCAGCAAACGCCTGATGGCACTTGTTGCCCTGACCGAACATCGTGATGTAAGGAAAGCCTCTGCCGCCATTCAGGTAACCCGGGCAGCCATATATAATTCCATACGGGAACTGGAAGCTCTTCTGGATATTAAACTGTTCCAGCGAAAGCCGGGAAATATGGTTCCTGAAGATTTCACCATGATACTTGTACGGCAGATAAAACTTGCCTTCTCCGAAATTCACCGGGGGCTGGAAGAACTGGAAAACCTTGATGGCGGAACCGTCAAAGGAAAAATAGTCATCGGGTCATTACCTCTGGCACGCACCATGCTGCTGCCCCGCGCCATCAATCACATACTCAAGGATCACCCTGATTTAAATATTCAGACCCGGGAGGGCCCGTATGATGTGCTGGAATCCGGTCTCCGCAGTGGTGAAATTGATATGATCATTGGTGCTCTGCGTCATTTTGACGAGACATCTGATTTGAAAACCGAGGCCCTTTTTGAAGAACGGCTGATTATTGTGACCCGAAAACACCACCCCCTGACAAAGGAAAAAAACCTGACCATTAACGATGTACTGGATCACCAATGGGTACTGCCGCCTAAAAATACCCCTGCCCGCGCCGTATTTGATGACATCATCCAAAAAAAGGCTCTGGAAAACCCCGATATCTTCATCGAAACAAGTTCCCTCGCCACTTTGCGGGGCCTGCTGCTGGGCAGTGACCGGATCGCGCTTATTTCAGAACATCAGCTTTTTTATGAAATTCAGTTTGGTATGCTGTCAGCACTGCCCATCGAACTGACCGGCACTTACCGGCCCATCGGCATCACCATGCGGTCCAATACAACGCCATCCCCCGCCGCCTATTTATTTTATGAAAGCCTGCGCAATGTCGCAGATAACGTGCAGCCCAAAGTCGCCTGATCCCAGTATATAATTCTTCACGGAAACAGGACAAAATCTTATTGGCGGAAACAGAATGATTGATCGTAATATAAACCAAATGAACATAATATGGAAATCCTGATGACGAGTGATTTTACCTTCGACCCTCATGCCAGAGAAATCGACAGCGACCCCTTCCCGCTTTACAAACGGCTGCGGGATGATTTCCCCTGCTATTGGAGCGAGGCGGGCCAATGCTGGGTTTTATCACGTTTTGACGATATTGTCGCCGCCGGGCGGGACTGGCAGCATTTTTCATCCGCCAAGGGCAATATGCTTGATGACCTGAAAGGACGGACCGGGGTCACCCTCGGCACAACGATCTGGCGATGACTGCCGCCGAACACTATAAAAAAGTAACCGATAAGCTGGGCATTCCCTAT
>NVTJ01000040.1 GCA_002401545.1 Alphaproteobacteria bacterium | reverse complement strand
CGATTCCTTCACTTGCCCTGACTTTTCCCGCCGACAAGCCCACAAATAGAAATACCGCCCCCCGGGAAGCAGCACAGCATATGATTGACCCTGCGGCAACATTTTTGAAACCGCGTCATAAAAAGGCGGACCGGATTGATATTCACCGCCTGAAAATTAAAATCAAGCGTTACCTGCGTCGGCGTAATCCCGAGCGGGCGGAAAAAAGATTATGGGCTTTTGAACGACGTGCCCTCCTTTCCCCGGTAGAATTCAATAAACTGCTGGGCAATATTGCCGGCGGATATTTTTTTGATAATCAGGACGCCAAAGCACTGGCTTTAGGCGAAATTGCCGCTGAAAATTCCCGTGATACAGCCTCACAGCCCGACTGGATTGCCGCTCTTGCTGCCTGGCGGCTCGGAGATTGTGCCCAGGCGGCAGAGCATTTTACAAAAGTGGCTTACTCTTCGGTTGCCGGAGACTGGACAGCCGCCGCAGGGGCTTTCTGGGCAGCACGGGCCTATCTGGTCTGTCATCAGCCTGAAAAAATAGCCAAACTGCTCCATAAAGCCACCAGCTTTCCCAGGACTTTTTACGGTCTTATTGCCGCCCGTCAGTTGGGGCAAAAGCCGCAGCTTAACTGGACCGTTCCCGCCTTTACCATAGATCATTATAATCAGATCAAAGACCTGAAAACTGTGCAAAGAGCCATTGCCCTGAGCCAGACCGGCAAAATTATGCTGGCGGATATGGAACTCAGTGACAGCTGGCGTCGCACCGGGGGCAGTCGCCATGAAGCGCTGCTTGGACTTGCTGCCCGTCTGGGGCTGGCCGGAACCCAACTTAAAATCGGCAAAATCGAAGAGCAAAAACGCCGAACTGCCCTTGACAGCACCCTTTATCCTATTCCCGACACGGAACCGGACGGGGGCTTTACCTTGGACCGCGCATTGATTTTTGCCATTATGCGTCAGGAATCAGAATTCAACAGCTGGGCCAGAAGTCATGCCGGGGCAAGGGGGTTGATGCAGGTCATGCCGCGCACGGCAAGCTTTATTTCGCGGGACCGGTCGCTGAGATACGGCAGCCGCATCAAGCTGGATGACCCGCGCTATAATATGGCTCTGGGCCAACAATATGTTAAAAGTATGCTGGGCAAGGAGTTTGCCAATGGCAATCTGTTCAAGACCCTGACGGCTTATAATGCCGGGCCGGGCAACCTGAGAAAATGGCAGCGGAAAATAAATTTTCAGGATGATCCGCTGCTGTTCATCGAAACAATTCCCGCCCGTGAAACCCGTAACTATATTGAACGGGTCATCAGCAACTACTGGATTTACCAGATGAGAATGGAGCAGCCGGTACGCTCTCTGGATATGGTTGCAATAGGCGGATGGCCCATGTATATATCCCAGGACAGTCATAAAAATAAAAGACAAGAACATGCCGCTCGATAATACCATTGAATTCCTGCCGCTCCATATTGCCATTTTAACCGTTTCTGATACCCGTCGGACAGAGAATGATACCTCTGGCCAGATACTGGTGGACCGCCTGAAGGACGCGGGACATATATTGGCGGCACGGGCCATTGTGCGCGACGAAAAAGACAAGCTGTCCGCCCAGTTGACCGAATGGATAAATGATGAGAATATTCAGGTGATCATTGCCACTGGTGGTACCGGCCTGACGGGCCGGGACATAACGCCTGAAGTTTTTCACAAGCTTTATGATAAGGAAATAGAAGGGTTCGGCGAAATATTCCGCCTGACATCCTATAAACTCATTGGCACATCCACCATACAAAGCCGGGCAACCGGCGGTGTGGCAAACGGCACCTATATGTTTGCCCTGCCCGGTTCAAACGGGGCTTGCCGGGACGGCTGGGACAATATCCTGAAAGAACAGTTGGACATCCGTTTTCGCCCGTGCAACTTTGCCGAAATGATGCCACGGCTGATCGAATAACATTTTGCCTTTTCTTTACCAATCTTCAATATAATATCTGTAGGGTCATGTGAAAAACATAAAGCTTCGCCTTTCGCCAGAGGATATGTATGCCCCAAAAATTACATATTACGATCATTCAGGATAATGATACAAAGAACAAGGCCTATATTGATCTGGTCAAGCACTATCATGATATAAAACTGGTCGATGTCAATTCTGTATCTCATGATGATATCATGAGATCCGCAGTGATCATTGTTCAGGTTGACCTGAATGATCCAAATTCCATAAGTCCGCTCAAGGATATAATGGCCCTGCCTGAACGCTGCCATATACCAACGTTTTTCCTGCTTCGTGAATTTTCAAGGCGCGAAGTAGTACAGGCCAACACACTGGGGGCTACGGATTATATCGTCTACCCCTGCCCGAACCATATTTTCATTCAAACCCTTGAAGATCTGATTAATAAAACCGTTGAAAAGGCATGGTCAAAATTAACCGAAGTTCAGGAAGAAGCCCTGAAAGTCTGTTTGAAGGTTGTGGAGAAAACCTTCCATAATGCCTCAAAAGGACTGGAGGTTTCCCAGAAAGAAGTAAAAGACAGCTGTAAGCTTATCGTCGAAGCTACCGCAAAAGATGGCCTCAACGACTGGATGGATGCCATACGGCAACATCATAATTCCACTTATCGCCACAGCATGATGGTCTGCGGTTATCTGGTTTCTTTTGGGATGCTTATTGGTATTAAAAAGACTGATTTGCAGACGCTGGCTGTTGGCGGCATGATTCATGATATCGGCAAAGCCGCAATCCCGCTGGAAATTCTCGAAAAACCCTCAGAACTTACCTGCTCAGAACGGAAAATCATGGAACAACATCCCGTTGACAGCAGAATTATTCTGGCTAATGCAAAATGGGACGAGATGTTAATTGATATTGCCGTTCATCATCATGAAAATCTGGACGGTTCCGGCTATCCGGATGGTCTGAAGGGAAATCAGATCAGTGATATCGTCAGAGCCGCCAGTATCGCCAATGTTTTTACTGACCTGACCGATAAACGGTCCTATAAACCGGCAATGACAGCGGAAAAAGCCATTGAAACCATGTTGGCTATGGGTAACCAGTTAGATATTGACCTCATAAAAGCCTTCCGCCCGGTCGTATTAACCGGTGAGAGCTAGTGGATGAAATACACCACCTGTGTCCTTTAACTAAATAGCAACCTTAATTCATTAGCCTGTTGATATTATATCAAAATAGGTTTGAGGCAGGGTTGCTATATTTACAATGTTTGGAAAACAACAGGTAACTATTGTTCGCGATAACAATATACATGATACGTCATTTGTTAAACTGGTTAAACGCTTCCATGATGTGAAAATGGTCACGGTCAAATCATTTTGCGCAGAAGACTTCAGGCGGTCCCTGCTTATTATCATACAGGTTAATTTGACAGACCCGGAAGTCCTGCATCCCTTGAAAGATAAAATGTCAATGCCGGAACGGGAACATACACCGGTGCTTTTTCTGCTTGATGAATTTAACAGGCGTGAAATTGTCCAGGCCAATATACTGGGGGCTACAGATTACATAGGTTACCCTTGTCCTGACAGCAACTTTATTGAAATCATGGGGGATCTGGTCAATCACCTTGTGGAGAAATCATGGGAAAAATTATCAAAAATCCAGGAATCTGCTCTTAAAGTAGGCCTGAAGGTCGTGGAAAATACTTTCAGCAACGCAGCTAAAGGGCTCGAAATTATTCAGGATGAAGTCAAAGAAAGTTGTGACCTGATCATCAAAGCCACCGCTCAGGACGGATTGACTGACTGGATGAATGCCATTCGTCAACACCATAATTATACTTATCGTCACAGCATGATGGTCTGCGGTTATCTGACCGCGTTTGGTATGCTGCTCGGTGTTAAGAAGACCGATTTGCAGATGCTGGCCGTTGGCGGCATGATGCATGACATTGGTAAATCTCTGACACCACTGGAAATTCTGGACAAGCCGGCAAGACTTGACCCCGCTGAATGGGAAATTATGAAGGATCATGCTAAAAACAGCGGCGAAATACTGGCGAAAAATGGCTGGGATGAAGATATGATCGACATTGCGGCTCATCATCATGAAAGGCTGGATGGAAGCGGTTATTCAGATGGCCTGAAAGGGTCGGAAGTCAGCGACCTGGCCCGTATGGCCGCCATTGCGGATATGTTCTCCGGTCTGGTTGACAAACGTTCCTACAAGCCCGCCATGCCCGCTGAGAAGGCTATTCAGGTCATGTTGGAAGCGGAAGGCCAGTTGGACATCCCTTTGGTTAAGGCTTTCCAGGCTGTTGCACTGTCCGATGAAAGTAAAATTTTCGCCCATCAGAAATAACCCCCGCTAGAAATCATAGCGCAGGGCAGTAAAGATATTGCTGTTATCTTTCAATTGGCCAAAAAAACTATAATCTTTCTGGCCATAAAAAATATTACCTCCCACTTCGACTTTTATATTATCCCGAATTTTATAGGATATATTCAGGCGTAGATAACCGTCCCTGTCAGAAGGGGAATAAAAATTAAACAGCGATAATCTCAAATCCTGCTGCCGGAGCAATTTGGTCAGGCGGATCATAAAAAGATGCCGGTTTTGTCGGTCAATAATGGCCCCGTTCGGCAAGGACGCCAAATATTGATCATAATCCAGCTTCCGCTCCAGATAATATTGAACGGAGCCGGTAAATTCAGTCGCTATTTCCTGTTCATAGCCCACAAGCAGGCGAAATTCATCATTGCGTACCAATGGGTTTGACGCTGCACCATCGGCGCTTTTGTAATAACCCGCTTCGACAGAAGCTATCCCCCTGGACAACGGACCCCGCACAGTTGCGCCAAAAACCTGAAGTCGGGGAAAAAGCGCCTGCCCGGTGGTTATATCCTGTCCGGCGGGACTTTTCCAAAAACCGTTATAATAATATAGCGCCGTTTCATAGGCACCAAATGAACGATAAAAGCGCAAAGCCAGTTCATCATCACCAAACCACCTGTCAGGACGGTCGGTAACGACCGGATTTTCCCGCCCGCTCAGGTCTCCACCCGCCCGGTCAAAGAAAGAAATGCGTGATCCGTCAATAAAGCGGTCCGCATCAAACCGGGGGGTATAAATGATATCCAGATTATAATTTCCGAAAAAAAATCCCGTCTTGATGGCATCTGACGGGGCCTTCAGATATTCATCGTCCCGGCCAATAAAAAAGCTGTTCCAGTCCTTAGGAAAAAGGTCATTGATAAAGACTAGGTCCCCCGTACCCCAGGTCAGCACCTGACGCCCGACTTTCACATCCATGAATTCCAGCGGGCTGAAGGTAATATTTGCCTCTCGGATATCCACATAACCCTGACCTGTTTCCAGATCAACAGAATGCTTATTCAGCACCGGGTCATAAATAAAATCAGAGACAAAATTGAACGTCAGGCTATCGAATTCTTTCTCAACTCCGATCTGAAGGCGTATTTCACCAATACTTATACCCTTCTCGTGGGCATCATTCTGCAAGCGTCTCCCTATCCTGCTTTCCAGAAAGCCGCTCAGGTCAAATGGTAGAGTATAATCCTCATCCGCCTCCTGAATCATAGTTGAAAGATTTCCCAATCCCGCAGGCAATTCAATTTCCTGCGCCCACAAAATATGGGGAAGGATCAGCAACAGTATCCCTGCAACAGCCTTTGCCATTATTTACCTTAAATATTTTCGCGGGGCTTTACGCAAATAACGTTCGCTGAAAATCTTATCCGGCAAACCTACGTTATATCTCACCGCACTGTAGTTCATCAGGGTCTTGCCTCCGGTCTGGTGGTCTTCCATGCTGGCTGCGGTGACGGTCGGATAACCACCGATCATCTCCACCTTCAGGGCGGTATAGCTGCGTATTTTCTGTCCCTGATTATCATAATATTCCGTTTTTATGGGCAAAAATGTTGCTTTGTGAATCCAGCTCCTGAAAGAGGTAAACTCTACGGATTGAGGGTCTTTAGGAGTGCTTTCTACAATATAATAAGTGTCATTTTCTTCCACCATTACGTGGGTATCTTCCAGAATACCGCGCCCGGATACATCCTCATAAAAGAAATGGGAGCCGACAAAGCTGGTCCTCTCATCACTGGCGGCAATCCGTTTCACCAGATCAAGGCCCGGAAGATACAACCAGCGGTCATCACCCCTGTCCATATTCTTGACCACCATAAAGACCATCTTTTTCACATCTGCAGGTTTGTTGAAATAGACATAGAATTTCTGTTTGCCATCCGTATCGTCATCATTTCTGCGCAGAATAATGAATTCCCGTACCCGTTCCCGGCCCTGGGCATCAATGATGCGCATATTGACCTTTGCCCGGCCATCATTGCCCTTGTAATAAGAAACATGGTTAGCCTGTTTCACCACGTCCATCACATCCATGGCAGAGGCAGGAACACTCCACAGGAAGGACATAACCAAAAGGGTTTTAAGTATATTTTTCATATCATATCCTTTTTAAACAACAGGCCTTCAAACAGGCGGATTAACGCCGGCAGGATGGTGAGTGTTGCCACGCCCGCAAGAACCAATATTGCCGAAATAAACACGCCAACCGTTTTATAAGGCACCAGTGAGGCCGCAAGCAGGGGCATAAAACCGATACCAACAACGATCACATTGCGGGTAATAGCCCGGGCAGGCTCGCCGAAAACTGCGGCGGATGTGGTTTTCCAGTCGGGATATTTCTTTCTCATTTCCCGGCTACGCGCCAAAAAGTGAATGGCATAATCCACTGCCAACCCCAGGCTGAGCGAAGACAAGACCGCCACCGGCATATCGTAATCCTTGCCAATGAGACCAATGATTCCGTAAATCATACCGATGGTAAAGGTGAGCGGGATCATGGCCAGAACACCCCACAACAAAGAGCGGAACAGGAATGTCATCATAATCAGGACAATGACAAAACTGCCAATGAAAGCCTCGGCCATGCCACTGACCATCTTGTCCTGCCAGATCACATTGATATAAGTCAGGCCGAACCAGTTATGGTGAATGCCTTCCGGTGCCGGATTATCCTGAAAAAACTGATCAACTTTATCAATCAGGGCACTCATATCCCGGTTGTCACCTGACTTTAACTGAAGCCACATATTAGACTTCTTATAGTCCGGGGTGACAAAATGCCAAAGATCCTGCGGGCGGTGGCTGTTCTGATAAGTGATCAGGGTTTCAGCCACGGCCCCGCGTGTTCCGGGGATACGGTAGTCTTCTTTGTTGCCCATAAAAAGCTCCCGATGCACGGTCTTGACCACATCGGCCAGGCTATTGCTTTTACCCACCAGTCCCGTGTCTTGCAGATAGTCCTGCAGGCGGCCCATATAATTCAGCACTTCAGGGCTTTTGAATATTTCACTGCGGCCCAGATATTCCCCGACCCATGTAAGAGCCAAATCCCAATTGTCCCATTCCTCATCGGAGACTGCCTCCATGCGTTGTTCCATCTTTTGAATGAGCTGTTCAACAAGCTGCTTGCGATCTTTGGTTTCTGACAGGAAGGCCTCAACTTCCGGGACCATTTCTGGCAGGTTTCGGGACTTCAAACCGGCTTTAAGGCCTTCGGCAAACTGAGGAAATGATTCTTCCCCCGCGCCTTCCAGCACCAGATACGCCATGTAAGTTCCCGCGAACCGTTCGTTCAACGCCCGGTCCGCGACCCGGATTTCATGGTCAGGAGAGAACCATTTCACTGGATTGTCATTAATCTCAATTTTATTAACCCCGATCCAGGCAACACCAATCAACACAAATACAGCCAGAATAATCAGCTTGGCCCCACTGTAAGTTACCCGCCCCAGTCCGTTCAGCATCCTTGCCAAGGGACTGTTTTTATTCTCATCCGTATGATCAAGGCCAAAATCAGCAAAACTTTCTTCCGGCATCAGTATGATGTAAGCCGGAACCAGCGTAATGGTAAACAGCCATGCCAGCACGACACCAACGGCAACAAAAAAACCAAAGGTCTGCACTGGCGGAATAGGGGTAAGGGCAAGGGAGGCAAAACCAACCGCCGTGGTCAGGGTTGTGAACAGCATGGGCGCGGACAATTCCTTCATCACATGCTTGATGGTCTTCCGGCGGTTTTTATACTGCGGATATTTGTCATAAAAATCGCTTAATATATGAATGGCGTCCAGTACGGCAATGGGCATGATAAAAATCGGGATCATGCTGCTCATGATGTGAACCACATTGCCGGTTATTACCAAAAGCCCCATGGTGCTGATCACCGATATCATAGCCACAATCATCGGGGAAACAACCAAAGATGCCTTCTTGAAGAAATACCACATCAACAGAAAGATCAACAACATGGCCATGGGGGCTGAAATGGCCATCTGCACAAACATTTCAACGCCGAACGTATCCTGCGCCACCGGCAGTCCGGTAATATAGTAACGATCATTCCCGTCAAATCCGGCAATTTTTACCTTTAATTGCTCAACCACATTGTAACTGATGTTCTTGGCGGTAATCGGGATATAAAGGGCAACGGCCTTGCCATCAGCGGATACAATGGTGCCATTCAGCAAGGGTAAGTGTTGAGCCTTGTCACGGATAGCCAGGGCTTCGGCATCATCTGCCGGCGGCTGTTTCATCAGCCACTGGAATTTCACCACGCCCGGTCCGCCCGGCTCGATATTATCCACCGTCGACGGTGACATGAGATCAACCGAGATCACCCCCGGGATTTTTTTGGCAAACTCTGCCAGGGCATGAATATGACTGAGAGAATTTTTGTTAAATACCCCTTGGGGATGGCTGTCATTCACCACCCCGACCACGATCATATCATAGAGGGAAAATTCCTTTTTCCGGTCATTATGATAAACCCGGACAGGTTCGGACCGGGATAGCATATTTTCCGGGTCCGTATCAATCTCAAGCGGATATAACATACTGAAAGACGCGGGCCACAGGCTCGGCAAGGCCACAAGGGCGATCATGACCAGAGCTAACAGGCCACTCAGCCAGAAAAAAACTTTCGGGTGACGGGTTGCGGTGTCAGAAATATGTATCATGCCATGCCCAGAATATTTTTAAGAAAAAGCTTTACCGGGTTTCACACCTATTTTTTTCAGCATAATCGCCAGCGGACAAAAGCCGGTGAAAGCCGCCTGAAGCATATTCACACCAACAAAAGCCGCAAGCCCCAGCCAATATATATGAACCGTTAAAGCCAGAGACAGGCTCAACAGGATCATCACGCCCGCAAAAGCGAATATCATGCGATCTAAAGCCATATCATTCACTCTCTGAAAGCGGGCAACTGCTGATCCCGAATATACTATAGGCCGGGCACCAGCCAATTAATCCGGTAACCAGCGGAATGATACCGATCCAGCCCCAGGGGACAAAATAGCCGGCCAAAGCAGAGGCAACCAATGCAATACCAACGACAATACGAAGGATTTTATCCAATTTACCAACATTTATTTTCATCATTTTTCTCCTGCATAATAAATTTTTACTCAACAGAAAAGACTGTAACACAAATGATGAAGAAAATAAGTGACCGAAGTCACATATGATATTTATTAATCGGCAGCGGTCTGAAGCCCGCCCCGGTCAAGAATTTCTATCATGCCGCGTCCCAGCTTGATCAGGCCCCCGCGTTCAAAAACCTTAAGCTGGCGGCTGACCACTTCCCGGACTGAACCAAGCTCCTGTGCGATATCCTGATGGGTAACCTCAAACCGGGACCCTTTCCTGCCCAATAACAGTTGGGCCAAACGCCGGTCGAGCTTTTTAAACACCACTTCTTCCACCAGCATCATCAGAACGGCCATGCGTTTGGCATAAACCGCAAAGACAAAATTGCGGAATTTATCCGATTTTCCCAGCAGAAGATTAAAAGTTGCCGGCGGCACAATAGCCACGGTAATATCCGTCTCGGCAATACCCTCTGCCCCGTAATGATCATCGGAGATCAGGCAAGTGGTGGTCATAATACAGGATTCCCCCTCTTCCACCCGGTAAAGTATAATTTCCCGACCCTCCTCAGATGTTTTCTGAACCCGCACTGTCCCCTTGAGCAGCATGACATAACCCCGGCATTCGCTGCCTTCAGAGAACATAACCGTCCCCGCTGGAACCGTCATAATCTGAATGCCATCTCCGAGAATCTTTTTGTTTTCTTCCGAAAGCCGGGCAAGTTCGGGGAAATGGTCAGTGATTATTTTTTGCATCGGTTTTTTTCCAGGGGAAAATTTTCCCTATAGTCTATAAAATTCCAAACCTTCCCAAGGGTGTCACCAGATGATTTTATTTTCTGATCCAGAAAAAATCATATTGCCCTATATCCGTGATATTCTCAATGGATTTATATTGGCCTGTCCACAGAACAAGCTGTATAGGGACTATCAACCTCAGTCATTTAATTCACTCTTTCATCATGGCATCACGTTTGGCTTTGAATTCATTGCCTTCGCGCCAGTTGGGGAAACTGTCTTCCTGTGACAATTTCAGGCCAATTTTATACATCAGTTCCAGATCCTTCACCGCACCCGACAAATCCCAGTTGTCAGAATATTCATCGGACGGTTTATGATAGCGGTTGGCCACATAATCCTCGACACGCGCCTTGCCCCATTTCAGTCCATATTTGACACTATTCTCACCGACCTCTAAATAAAGCGCCGGCACGCCTTCTTTGGAAAGACTGAAATGATCGGAACGGTAAAAATAGCCATTTTCCGGTTTGGGGTCCGGGTTGGCAATACGTTTTTGTTTGCGCACGGCACTGTCAACATAGTCATCAAGTTCAGAATTACCGTAACCGACAATGGTCACATCATAGGTTTCACCAATATAGCCAAGCACATCCATATTAATGGCTGCAACTGTCTTGTTCAGCGGAACAAGCGGGTGTTTACCGTAATATGCCGAGCCAAGCAGGCCCTGCTCCTCTGCGGTTACTGCCATAAACATGATCGAACGCCGGGGTTTCCGCGCCCCGGAAAGATAAGCATTGGCCAATTCAATCAACCCGGCAGTGCCACTGGCATTATCGGCGGCACCATTATAAATCTGATCACCTTCCAGCGTGCTATCCCTCCCCAAATGATCCCAATGGGACATATGAATGATATATTCGTCTGCCCGGTCTGTTCCCGGCAGGACCGCGACCACATTATTAGACACCACATGACGGATTTTATTGCTCAGGGAAACAGACATCTTTGCCTTAAGGGATACGGCTTTAAAGTTTTTGGTCGCAGCCTGTGCCGTCAATTCCTCATAATCAAGTCCGCCGGCACGAAAAATTCCGGCCATTTTATCACCCGGTATCCAGGATTCCACCACCACCCGTGACATATTACCGTCATCACTTTCCAGACTGAATTGCGGACCTGACCAGCTTCCTTCCACCACCGCCCACGGATAGGCGGCGGGCGCAGTTTCGTGAATGATGATTACGGCTTGCGCCCCCTGACGGGCGGCCTCTTCATATTTATAGGTCCAGCGCCCGTAATAGGTCATGGCATTGCCGGTGAACAACTCCGGGTTTTGTGTTGCAAATCCGGGGTCATTCACCAGAATAACAACCGTTTTTCCGTGAACGTCCACGCCGTCATAATCGTTCCAGCCATATTTCGGGGCCACCACACCGTAGCCGACAAAGACCATTTCACTGTCATTGACGGATACTTCATTTTGGACACGCTGGGTCCAGGCCATAAATTCAGGCCCGTATTTAAGCTCCGTAACGCCGTCCGCTGTCTTAATTTTCATGGTGGCATCGGGCGATGTGGTGATTTCAACCATTTTTGCACCCTGAAGATAGCTGTTGCCATTTCCGGGCCTCAGGCCAAGTTTTTTGAATTCCTGTTGCAGGAAGCTGATGGTTTTTTCCTCACCTGCGGTTCCCGGTCCCCGGCCTTCAAACTCATCGGAAGCCAGAATTTTGATATTTTCTGTCAAGCGACCTGCATCAATATTGATCGGGATCTTATTGGGGGGAACCTTGTCATAAACAAAAATGGTCAGGACAATAGCTACAGCAAACATAGCCCATAAGATTTTTTTCATTCTTCTCTCCCGATATGATTTTTTATTTGCAGGACGCTAACATAAGTTATCATAGGCGGCTAGGTTTCATTGCGTCCAATCCATTTATCAACTGCAGGAGGTTTATATGCTGCCATTAAATCCAAAAGTCTGTCCGGCTTGTGTTCAATCAGGATCATCTCGCGATGAATGGGCTTGACAAACTGTTCTTCAACCGCATGATTTAAAAATTGCGTTATAGAGTCATAATATCCTTTGATATTAAGCAGGGCGCAGGGCTTTCTGTGATAACCCAGTTGTGACCAGGTCAATACCTCAAATAATTCCTCAATCGTCCCCATGCCCCCGGGAAGGGCAATAAAACCATCTGAAATATCTTCCATCATCGCCTTGCGCTCATGCATTGAGCCAACGACCCTTAAATCTGTTAAACCACTATGGGATATTTCTTTGTCAACAAGAGCCTGCGGCATAATACCAACGACTTCACCACCCGCAGATAAAACTGTATCAGCAATCTCACCCATGATTCCCACACTGGCCCCGCCATAAACCAACGTGATATCACGTTTGACCAGCTCTCTGCCAAGGACGCGGGCAGCCTCGATATATTCAGGGCTTTTTCCGGGGCTTGACCCACAGTAAACACATATTTTCTTCATCAGTTTTCTCTTTTAATTGCCAGCTCAAAAATTTCCGCATCCACATTACCGCCACTAAGCAGCAGGCAGATGGTTTTACCCCTGATGTCTGCCTTGCCGGACAACAGCGCTGCCAAGGCCACCGCACCGCCCGGCTCCACCACAAGTTTCAGATTCTCCCAGGCATATTTCACTGCATGGAGGGCTTCCGTATCACTGACCGTAAGAACAGACTTTAAATATTTCTGCATAATAGAAAAAGTCAGCGGGCCGCATGACTGGCTGAGCAAGGCATCACAAACGGACCCTGTCTGCTGAGGATTGCGTTGAATTGACCCCACCGCAAGGGAGCGCTTCACATCATCAAAGCCCTCTGGCTCAATGCCATAAATTTCTATGTTTGGGCATAGTCCCTTAATTGCCGTCGCACATCCCGAGATAAGACCGCCCCCGCCAACGGGACAAAAGAACTGGTCAAATGTGATACCAATTTCCCGTCCCTGTTCGATGATTTCCAGTCCGGCTGTTCCCTGGCCCGCGATAATATCAAAATCTTCAAAAGATGAGACCACCACAGCCTGCCGTTCAGCAGCAATGGCCCGGGCAATTTCCTCGCGACTTTCCGTCTCCCGGTCATATTCAATGATCTCTGCCCCGTAGGACAGGGTATTATCCCGCTTCATCGCCGGGGCATCAGATGGCATGACAATAATGGCTTTCAGCCCAAGAATTTTGGCGGCCAAGGCCACCCCCTGTGCATGATTACCAGATGAAAAAGCCACAATTTCGTTGGCCTTTTCACTGTCTGTCAATTGACATAAACGGTTATAGGCCCCGCGAAATTTAAACGCCCCCACCCGTTGCAGGTTTTCGGGTTTTATAAAAATCCGGGCGTCAAATTTTTCTGACAGGGAAACAGATTCCAGAAGGGGCGTTTTTATGGCAATACCGTGCAAACGTTCTGCAGCGTCCTGAATATCCCTTAATGTGGGCATGGTTTTAAAGATGATGACTTAATCCGACAATTTAAATTCAACAAGAACTTCTTTCGCTTCTTCACTGCCGTTGCGTACGGCCTCCTTCAACCATAACTCGGCCAATTCAGCGTTCTTCTCGGTCCCTTCACCAAGGACATACATCAGTCCTGTGACCAGTTGCGCATCACGCATTCCCTGTTGTGCCAGAGACAGACAAAGAGAATGAGCATAAATAAAATCAGATTCTACAAAAGCCTGTAAACATTCTTTTTCAGATATTGGGTCTTCTATTCTGGTCATTTCCAACGGCGCGTTGGTTCGCGTCGCAGCCTGCGCCGCAGGTACTGCAAAACTGACAACCATAGCCAGAACACTCAAAAAAAGTTTATTAAACATGCTCTTATCCCTACTGTATTTAGCATCTGTACCGAATCTGCGGTTCACGCATTACTTGATGCAATTCGATGCAATTTGAGGGCCAAGATTATTTTATTGTTTTATTTCAATGAATTGAATATTCAGCACCACACAGAGAATCAAATAATCACTAAAACTGTATCAAATTCTTTACAGTTTGTTAACTATTTGTTTCATTTTGGGAAAAAGGGTCATCAGGCATAAGCTACAGGATCAAAAAACACAGGATATTTCATTATGATATACCCTTGTGTAGATATTTCAGCACGCCAGCTATTTCAGCCGCTTAACCCTGATGAAAGTCCTTTTAGACGGAATGGTCATATTATATCCCCCGATCAGACCTTTTTTAATCACTACTTCAAATTTCCCCTTGGGAAGACGAACTTTTTTATCTTCCTTCTGTTTCCATATCTGACCATTTTCCATGAAAAGAACAAATTTCTTGGTTATCGTATAGGCCACATCCACCACCGTTAGCTTTATGGCCTTCAGACCCTTATCGTCTTCTTTCTTTTGTGCTTTCCTGACTTCTTTTACCGGGGACTTGCGTAATTGTTTCTTGCCGAAATCAGCTATTTGTTTTTCCCTGACGGCTTGGGGTTCTGCAACAGCCGCAACCCCGGTTGCTGGCTCAGGCATTTTTTTGGAGGCACCATCAAAACAGGCCAGCCGTTTGATATCCTCTGTAATATTGGCGCAAACCATAAAGGACTGGAGTTGATCCGCCCGGGCCGAATTAGCGACAACACAAGCAAAAAAAATGGGAAAAATCACAGCCTTTTTGATCATTGCACATTCCTCTTTATTTTCTGGCCGCCTGAATATAAAAGTCAGTGTAAATAGCTCTTGCCGAATTTGCCACGTTTTTATTCTTTAATAAAATATCGACAATTTACAGGAAAATGATATTTATACTCTCATATGACGTATAATCATTACAGCTCGCAATAGTAACCTGTTGCCCAAGGATGTTACCTATGCCGCAATATCGCTCAAAAACCTCCACCCATGGCCGCAATATGGCAGGCGCCCGCGCCCTTTGGCGGGCCACGGGTGTCAAGGATGAAGACTTTGGCAAACCAATCATCGCCGTTGTCAACAGCTTTACCCAATTCGTGCCCGGTCACGTTCACCTGAAAGACATCGGTCAAATGGTGGCACGGGAAATTGAAAAACATGGCGGCATTGCCAAGGAGTTCAATACCATTGCCGTGGATGACGGCATTGCCATGGGCCATGACGGTATGCTCTATTCCCTGCCCAGCCGGGAAATTATCGCCGACAGTGTGGAATATATGGTCGAGGCCCATTGCGCCGATGCCATGATCTGCATATCCAACTGTGACAAGATCACCCCCGGCATGTTAATGGCAGCATTGCGGTTGAATATTCCGGCCATATTCGTGTCCGGCGGCCCGATGGAGGCAGGCAAGACGGAAATAGTCAATCACAAGCTGGATCTTGTAGATGCCATTATCATGGGTGTTGACCCCAATGTCAGCGATGAGACCGTGGAACAGGTCGAACGCTCCGCCTGCCCTACCTGCGGGTCCTGTTCCGGCATGTTTACCGCCAACAGCATGAATTGCCTGACCGAGGTATTGGGTCTGTCCCTGCCCGGCAACGGCACTCTGCTGGCGACCCATGCCGGCAGGAAGGCTTTATTTCTTAAAGCGGCGAGAACCATCACCAGAAACACCATAGCTTATTACGAAAATGACGATAGTTCAGTCCTGCCCCGTGCCATCGCCACCTTTGCCGCCTTTGAAAATGCGATAACGCTGGATATTGCCATGGGGGGCTCCACCAATACCGTGCTTCACCTGCTGGCCGCAGCGCAGGAGGGCGAAATTGCCTTCACCATGGATGATATTGACCGGCTGTCGAGACAGGTGCCTAACATTTGCAAGCTTGCCCCGGCTTCGCAGCTGTATCATATGGAGGATGTTCACCGCGCCGGTGGCATCATGGCCATTCTGGGTGAACTGGACAAGGGCGATTTACTGAACCGGGGCTGCGTTACTGCCCACGGCGGCACACTTGCGGAAGTTATTGAAAAATACGACATTAACCGCCACCCCACGGAAGATATTCAGGAATTCTTTAAAGCCGCACCGGGCGGGGTCAGAACAACGGAAGCTTTTTCCCAGAACAAGCATTATATCAGCCTTGACCTTGACCGGGAAGAAGGCTGCATACGTACCATCGAAAATGCCTATAGCAAAGACGGGGGCCTGGCCATCCTGAAAGGCAATATCGCCCCGGATGGCTGCATCGTGAAAACCGCAGGTGTTCACAGGACGAATTTAACCTTCACCGGCCCGGCCCGCATATATGAAAGTCAGGATGATGCCGTAAAAGGCATTACCACGGGTGAGGTGCAGGCTGGCGATGTGATCATCATACGCTATGAGGGGCCAAAGGGTGGCCCCGGTATGCAGGAAATGCTCTATCCCACATCATATCTGAAAGCCATGGGGCTTGGCAAAAAATGCGCCCTTGTCACAGATGGCCGCTTTTCCGGCGGTACGTCGGGCCTCAGCATAGGCCATGTCTCGCCGGAGGCAGCATCAGGCGGGGCTATTGCCCTGATTGAAAATGGCGATAAAATTACCATTGATATTCCGAACCGGATCATTGGCCTTCAGCTTTCAGACAAAGAGCTTGCTGAACGCCGTCTGATAATGACTGCAAAGGGCAAAGACGGCTGGAAACCGTCGGTACCGCGCAAGCGCAAAATATCCAAGGCCCTTAGGGCTTACGGCCTTATGGTCAGCTCCGCCGACAGGGGCGCAGTACGTGATATTTCCCAATGGGACAGGTGATGTGACGAGCAGGCAAAAAAAAATGGTCAGCACGAAGGCTGACCAAGTCGAGGGGAGGAACTATGTAATATTGTTACTCTATCTCCTGCCCTCATCACTTGCAAATCAACAGTTGATCACTGATTTGTGAACATAGTTAACGGACTCTAAAGTAATGCCCGTGCCAGGTATTTTCCGATTTGGTGATTGGTCTTGCCACATTTTTTCAATGACAAAAGCCCCTTTTCATATTCTTCTTTTGCCTTTAAAGGCTCATTCTGTTTCTTATAAAGAGAACCCAGTTTGTAATAGGCATAGGCCTCAACAACAGAAAAATCAGCAGAACTGATAATATTTTGATAAATTTCTTTCGCTTCTTCATACTGTGCAAGAATTACTTTGCGATCAGCAATCTTGATCTCTTCAGAATAATCATTGGACAAGGCTTGCTGAACGGTTCCAAAGGACAGCAATACCACTAAAAACAACATCTCAATATAATGTTTTAATTCCATATTTTTTTACCTGACTATTTACAGTTTCCCAATGAATTTTGCTTCATTTTTTCACCTTAACAGGCAAATCTTTATAGCTGTTTAATGATATCAAAATTTTGTTTAAAAATAGAATCACAAGCGCTTCTATATAGTATTTATTGCTCTGGGAGTGAATAAAAAACCGTTTTCCCATAAAAATATTTACCATGATATTTCTATTAACTTCTTTAATACCCCCGTTATAACGGGCTCGTATCCAGTTATTTTTTTTGCCGAAACTGTTAACATTATTCACTTAATTCATAATTCCCCTTATATTTTATATGTTAATCTTTCCTCTTAAAAGTGGCTGTTTTACTGGGTTATCTATGGTGTCCTTGTAAATTATAGATTGCAAAAAACCTCGTTTTTTATTAAATTAACGAACGGTCGTTCGGATAATTTATACGTTACAGGAGAATATGATGCCATCAATTGAAGCATGGGGAATGTTTTTCATTAAGCCAGATCAGCCGCTGGAAAGACGTTCTTTTGTCATTGAGGATATTTCCGATGGCGATGTGGTGGTCAAAGTCGCTGGCTGTGGTGTCTGTCATACGGATCTTGGTTTTATATCAGGTGCCGTCGGCACCAAACACGATCTTCCGCTCATTCTGGGCCATGAGATCAGCGGTACCGTCGTGGCCGCAGGCGAAAATTACCAAAATATTTTGGGGAAACAGGTCATCATACCGGCAGTCCTGCCCTGCGGTGAATGTGAACTCTGCAAGGCGGGCCGTGATAATATCTGTCAGCATCAACTGATGCCCGGCAATGATTTTCATGGCGGTTTTGCCAGCCACATTGTGGTTCCTGCCCGTTTCCTGTGCGAACTTGATGATGATCTTGGCAGGTTTAAACTTCACGAACTGTCGGTAATCGCAGATGCCATCACCACCCCCTATCAATCCATGATCCGCAGCGGCCTGAAAGAAGGCGACCTTGCCATCGTTATCGGTACGGGCGGGGTTGGGTTATATATGGCCCAGCATGTCCATAATGCCGGGGCCACCGTGATCGCCCTTGATATTGATGAGGCTAAAATCAAGGCTGTCAGACAACAGGGGGCGGATTATGGTATCTGCACTGCTGGCATGGACGTGCGCGAAATCAAAAAAGCTGTCCGTTCATTGGTCAAAGAAAATAATCTGCCAAAATACCAGTGGAAAATATTTGAAACCAGTGGCTCTACTGCGGGCCAGTATGTGGCTTTTGCTCTGCTGACTTTTGCCAGCACCCTTGGCATTATCGGCTTTACCATGAATAAGCTTGAACTTCGCCTAAGCAATGTCATGGCCTTTGATGCGGACCTGTTTGGCAACTGGGGATGCAGTCCTAAATATTACCCGCCCGTGGTTAAAGGCGTACTGGATGGCAGTATCAACCTGCAGGATAATATTGTGGAATATCCACTATCCCGGCTTAATGAGGTTATCAAACTGGCCAACGCCCATAAACTCAGCCGCCGCGCCATAATGATCCCAGATCAGGAGTAACTTTAAGATGACCTTTCAAACAATTGAAATAAATGAAAAATATGATGATCAGGTGGCTGAAATTATTCTGAATGATGCCCCGGCCAATATCCTGAGTGCGGCGATGATGGCGGAAATCAGGGCTTTTCTGAAAGATGACCTCTGTAATCAGGACAGAAAGATGCTCATCTTTAAAGGAGAAGGTGATCATTTCTGCTTTGGTGCCAGCGTGGAAGAACATACGGCTGCTGAGGTAGATAATATGCTGCCGGGATTTCATCTTATGTGCGGCGATATTCTATCCCATCCGGTGCCTACTCTGGCCAATGTATCAGGCTTCTGTCTTGGCGGCGGGTTGGAGCTTGCCATTGTCTGCGGACTTATTTTTGCTGACGAAAAATCTAAATATGCAGTGCCGGAAATTCAGCTTGGGGTCTTTCCCCCCGTTGCAGCGGCCCTGCTGCCCTTTCTTGGAAATGGTGTCACGGCGTCACATATGTTGCTGACCGGGGCCAAATTAACCGCACAGGAAATGAAGGACAGCGGCCTGATCAATCAGATTGCCCCCCGGAAAGACCTTGATCCCCTGATTAACAGCTATATTGAGAAAAATATTCTGCCCCGCAGCGCCAGCAGCCTGCGTTTTGCCAACCGGGCCGTACGCATGAGCATCAACTCTGTTTACCGTCAGTATATCGGCGATCTGGAACGGCTGTATCTTGATGAATTGATGAAAAGTCACGATGCCAATGAGGGCATAGGCTCTTTCCTCGAAAAACGCGCTCCGGAATGGAAAAATAACTGAATGAGTGATCAAGCTGTCATCAATAAACGCCTGACCGGTCTGGACGAAATATTGGATAAATCCGCCCAGCTCATGGCGCATCTTGGTTATCACGGTACCTCCATGCGGGGTCTGGCACAGGTCACCGGCCGCAGCCTCTCCGGTCTGTATCATTATTTCAGCAATAAGGAAGAGCTGCTGTTCCTGATCAATCAGCGCGGCTTTACCTCGCTTCTGGCAATGTCAGGCGACCTGCTGCAACGGGATTTGACACCGCAGGAACGGTTGTCAGGGCTGATCCACAATCATGTGACCTATTTCATAGATCATTTGAGTGAAATGCGGATTATGACATCCGGTACAATGGAAATGAATGAACAGCGCAGCCAGACACTGTGGAAACTGAAACAGGAATACACTCGGTTGGCCCAGAATATTGTGGGAGATTATATGGATAGCCAAAGCGGAACCAACCATTCCGCTCAAAGCATCAACCGTAAAACCTATCTGTTATACGGCATGATGAACTGGATATTCGGCTGGTATTCAGCAAAAAACCACGGCACCGCCAAAGACATTGCAAAGGATATTTTCCACACCTTCACAAAGGGTTGTTGCGGCACAGAATAAATACAGAAAGAGACCGTTATGAACATATTAAAATCTGACAGAGAGCTGGGAGAATATACCCCCAATGTTGGCACCATGTTCCTTAACAACCGGGAGGCCTATCATGATGCCCCGGCTTTTGCTGAGCGTGTGGGCAGTAAATATCACTATTGGTCATGGCAGCAGTTAACCGGTGATATTATTTCCCTGTCTGCCTATTTGTTAAATAGCGGCCTTGACCCACAGGACGACAGTCTGAACAGGATATGCTTCATTGGCGGCAACAGCTATCGCAGGCTGGTCTGTGAAATGGCGGTCATGAGTTGCGGGCTGGTTTGTGTGCCCATTTTTACCAAATATCCCAACGAATTGATGGAAGAACTGATTAATTTTTCAGAGGTCAGTATGCTCATCAGCGATAATGAGCAAAAGATTTTATCGTTAAAGGCAGATTGTCTGCCCGATAGATTGCTTTTTATCTCATCCCCTGAGTTTGATGACATTCTGGATCAGAAACTCACCTCAGAAAAAATAGCTGAAATCGAGTATCTTTTCCGCTCTGTGCCCGCCTCCGCGCTCGCCATGATCATGTATACCTCTGGCACCAGTGGCTTTCCCAAAGGGGTTCAGCTTCATCATTCCAACATCATGAGCCAACAGAAAGCCCTGCAGATCATGTGGCAGCCGGAGCCGGGCATGCGGTTTTTATGCTACCTGCCCTGGCACCATAGTTTTGGCGGGCTGTTCGAACGTTTTTTTGCGCTTCATTCCGGGGGCTGCCTCGCCATTGATGACAGCTTTGGCAAGGATATTGACCGCCTGCTGGAGAATTTTGCCGAAATCAAACCCCATGCCTATTTCAGCGTGCCCGTGATCTATCAGGGGATTGTCAGCAAGGTGCTTACCTCTGAGGCTGCTGAAAAATCATTCTTTCATGATGATCTTAAATTCGTCTTCACGGCGGCAGCCCCTTTGCCGCTGAGTACGTCTGATGTTTTCCGCCAGCATAAAATCCCGGTGGTGGAATCCTGGGGCCTGACCGAAACATCCCCATGCTGCACCCTGACCGGCTTCAGCATGGACCGTATACCGGGCATTGTTGGCTTCCCGATACCCGGCGTTGAAATGCGACTGGGGCAAGATAATGAACTGCTGGTGCGCGGCGCAAATGTCATGAGCGGCTATTTCCACAA
>NVTJ01000039.1 GCA_002401545.1 Alphaproteobacteria bacterium | reverse complement strand
CATCCATCCCAAAGCCCCCGATGTCAATGGCCGTGTCCTTGAAATAACGCCGCAGTCGGCAGGGTGGAAATATGTTGGATTCGCCGTCTATAAACTAGGTCGGGGTGCCTCAATAACCCGCCGGGAAGAGGGCCGGGAAACCTGTATTGTCATCCTGAGCGGCAAGGCAAATTTTAAATCCGGTGCGACGTCTTATGATAATATCGGCGAGCGGGAAAATCTGTTTGACGGCAAGTCACCCTATGCGGTTTATGTGCCCCAGAATACGGAATATACCCTTGAGGCGACTTCGGAAAATATGGAGATAGCCCTCTGCACGGCCCCCGGTGGCGGGGAACATAGGGTTCGGCTGATTGGGCCGGATGCCATTTCCATGGAACAGCGTGGCGAGGGGACAAATACCCGCTTTGTCCGTAACATTCTGCCGGAAACCGAAGCGGCACATAGTTTATTGATTGCCGAGGTCATCACACCCGGCGGCAACTGGTCAAGCTATCCGCCCCATAAACATGACAGCGATAATATCCCGCAGGAATCCTGCCTTGAGGAAACCTATTACCACCGTCTGAATCCGTCTCAGGGCTTTGCTTTCCAGCGGGTTTATACCGACAGCCGTGATATTGATGAAACGCTCAGCGTTGAAGACGGGGATGTTGTCCTTGTGCCCAGAGGCTATCATCCGGTCGGGGCATCTCATGGCTATGACCTTTATTATTTAAACGTCATGGCGGGACCAAACCGTGTCTGGATATTCAAAAATGATCCGGCTCATGAATGGATGGTTTCTCCCCGGGAATAGATAATCAACAGCAGAATTTTAGTCCAGACTGGCCACAGATATAAATATAAATATCTGTGGCCATTTTTTTATTTTGAGGAAGAGTTTTCTTTTTGACTTTGATAGGCATGGCCGATAACCAGCACCTGTGCCAGGCAGAGTGAGGCACTTAGCGAACGGAACTGGCGTACCTCTGCCTCATTCACTTCAAACGATACTTTTGCCAGCGTCGCGATGGGGCTGACCGGGCTGTCTGTTATGGCAATGATATTACTGGTATGTTCAGCAGCCTCGGTTACGATATCCAGCGTTTCCTGGGTATAGCTGTGATAGCTGATGGCAATCATTAAATCCTGTGATGTGATGCCCACTGTCTGGCCTTTGGTCAGGCCGCCAACGCTGTCAATCAATATGCAGCGTTTATTGGTTTTTTGCAGGGCATAAGCCAGATAAGTCGCCACCGGAAAGGATCGTCTGAAACCAATAATATATATTGTATTGGCTTTGGTGATGATTTTTATGGCTTTCTGCAGATCCGCCTGATTAATATTCGCTTTCAGGTTTTCCAGAGACTGCTTGTTGCTTTCGGTAAATTCCTCCAACAGGTGAAAGGGGTCGTTATAATCCAGCGGTTTTTTGGCGTTGGAGCGTCTTATGCGTTCATTATAGTCAAGATTGCCAGCGTTGCTGAGCAATTCATCGCGAAATAAACGCTGCATCTGGCTGGCACTGTCAAAGCCAAAAGCCTTGGCAAAGCGGACGATTGTCGAGGCCTGTCCGCCACATCTTTCGGCAACAACCGCAAGGGTTTCGATGGCGATATCATTGGGGTGATCCAGAATATACCGGGATACCTGCTTGAGCCGTTTGCTTAATGTTTCGTGTTTTTCTATAATTTCCTGGCGAAATTCATCTACAGAATTATATTGCGTCATGAAAACCTCATTGTTCATTATTATTTTAGAATATATTTTCCATTTGAAATTTGCAAGTCTCTTTACATCCACATCATGGGGATGGGCTGAAAGCGGGTTAGATTAATACAGAAAGATTCTAATTTAAAATTTATATTCTCAAGAGGTATAAAATATAATATATATGTCATATGGATATTCTCTCATACGGGGCCTGATAATAATGTCATACAGAATTGCATTGATTTTACCAATTTTACTGATGCTGGCGGGATGTCAGGCTGATAATCGGGGGCAACAGGTTTCGGCACAGGATGATGGCACGACGGCGGCTTTCCGGCTTTTGACCAAGTCAAGCCACTGGCAGTTGACCGCTGCCATCGAAATGGATTTTCCGACCTTTCATACCCAGGGCCTAGTCAAGATCGGCGATATTTTCTATGTTTCCGCCGTGGAAATCATCGAGAAAACGGAAACCTATGCCCGGACCGACAACCTGTGGGACTTTTCCCTGACACGCACGGCGGGAAAAGGCCGGGGCTGGTTGTTCAAATTTGATGGTGAGGGCAGGATGCTTGGCAAAGTGGAACTGACCCGTGGCGATGCGTTTCATCCCGGAGGCATGGATTTTGATGGCCGCTATATCTGGGTGCCTGTTGCAGAATACCGCCCTAATAGTGCCAGCAATATATACCGGGTTGACCCGGTTACGATGGAAGCTGAATTATCGTTCAGGGTGAAAGACCATATTGGTAATATTCTTCATAATACGGCGCGGGATACATTCCATGGGTCCAGTTGGGGGGCACGCCGTATGTATGAATGGCATGTTCGCTTTGATCATAGCGGGCAGGGCGTAATAACCCGTGAAAAATGGTCGCCTAATCCGGTGCATTATATTGATTATCAGGATTGCCAGTATAGCGGTGTGAATTATATGTTCTGTGGCGGTCTGCAAAAATACGATACGCCGTTGGGCAAGGTCGCTCTTGGCGGGATTGACCTGATTGATATCAGCGGTGATCAGCCTGTTCCGGTTCATATGCTGCCCATTGCTCAATATTGGGATGGGGGCGATGATGCCAAGGTGGCGTCTTCTCATCCCGCTGATGCTGAATTGGTGGTGTCCAATAATCCTTTCTGGGTAGAGGAAATTGCGGATCGTCCCGTTACGGAGGCGGGCACCAAAATCATGCGCATTTATTTTATGCCCGACAAGGATAACCGCAGTCGCCTGCTCATATATGACGTTGCGGTTCCCTTCCTGCCCGATTCCGGATAATCATAAAAAAATCGTTTTTCCCGTCTTCAGGGAGCGTAGCGCGGCTTCGGCCAGCGCCAATGCCTGTCGGCCATCGTGTCCCGTGGTCAGGGGGGTGGCGGTGCCTTTCAGAACGTCGGCAAAATGATTCATTTCCTGCTCATAGGCGGCGGCATAACGCTCCAGAAAGAAATTCCCGATTCGGGGGCCGGTCATGCCTTGGGGGGTAATTGCGGAGACTTGATCTTCCGTAACATTGGCGACCTGAAGCAGACCTTTCGAGCCAAAGGCCTCGATGCGTTGATCATAACCATATACCGCGCGGCGGCTGTTGATGATGGAACAGATGGCGCCACTTTCGGTCTTCAGGACAATGATTGCGGTGTCAATATCGCCCTGTTCGCCAATGGCAGGGTCAACCATGCAGCTTCCTGTGGCCTGAATTGAGATTATCTTGCTGTCCAGCAGCCACCGGGCCATATCAAAATCATGGATGGTCATATCCCTGAATATACCACCACTTACCGCAATATATTCCGCTGGTGGCGGGGAAGGGTCGCGGCTGGTAATCACGATCTGTTCTATGGTGCCGATCTCCCCATTTTTCAGGCGGCGATGCAGGGCCGAAAAATGGGGGTCATAACGGCGGTTAAATCCCACGAGCAGCGGTACAGAATTTTCTTCCACAGTCTTCAGGCATTGGTCAACCCTGGATAAATCAAGGTCTACGGGCTTTTCACAGAAAATAATTTTGCCCGCCCTGGCGCCCTGTTCGATAAGGTCAGCGTGGGTGTCGGTGCTGCTGGCTATGATGATACCTTTGATGCTGTCATCGGCGAAGACCTGGGCCAGACTGGCTTCTTCCGCTCCGGTTGCTGCGGTGACATCATCCCGTGCTAACTGGTAGCCATCAACGATATATTTCAGATTCAGGGCAGGGTTCCGGCTGGCATTGCCCGCATGAATTTTGCCGATACGGCCCGCGCCAATTAAGGCTATGGGAATAGAAGAATTTATGTTAGTCATGTTTACTTTCACAATAAGTCTAGAAAATGGAATGTTGATTTATACCAGCTTATAAAATAATTTGGTATTTATCGCTATCGGCAGAATATAAATAAAAAAAATATTACATTCAATATAATAATAAAATATATATACCATTATACCGTATTATAATATTTATACTTTATTTCTTTAAACCACGGATAAGATCAAAAATGTTTTTGAACTATTTAAAAAAGAGCCTTGGCACCAGACGTCATATGGTGTTTGGCATTTCTTTATTTATCTTGTCGTCATGTGGCGTTGAGGCAGAAAAATCTGACCTTATATTGCCGCAACGGGATAATGTCTGGTTTTCTTCGGCACAGGAAGTGTTACGGCAGAATTTATCCCATAAGCCGATCATCGGGAAGGCCAAAAATATTATTTTATTCATTGGTGATGGTATGGGCGTCAGTACCGTTACGGCGGCGCGAATTTTTGACGGCCAAAATCGGGGATTGACTGGGGAAGAGAATATTCTTTCCTGGGAAAATTTTCCCAATGTGGCCCTGTCAAAAACCTATAACACCAATATGCAGGTATCTGATTCTGCGGGCACGGCAACAGCTTTTATGACCGGGGTAAAATCAAAGGCCGGGGTCATATCTGTTGATCAGTCTATCACTCTGGGCGATTGCGCCTCTGCGACGGGCCATCATGCGACCAGTTTTCTCGAACTGGCGGAGCAGCATGGCATGGCCACGGGTATTATTTCAACCGCACGCCTGACCCATGCCACACCAGCCACGGCCTATGCCCATGTGCCGGACCGGTATTGGGAAAGTGATTCTGATATGCCCGAAACGGAAAAGGCCGCCGGATGCAAGGACATCGCCCTTCAATTTGTTGAGTTTTCCTATGGTGACGGCATTGAGGTCGCTTTTGCCGGCGGACGGCAAAATTTCCTGCCCCGTTCTGTCACAGACCCCGAAGGGGGAAAAGGCAAAAGAACAGACAAAAGAAATCTTATTTCCGAGTGGCAGCAGAAACATAATTCGGGCCAGTATATCTGGAATGAACAGATGTTTGACAGCCTTGACTTGAAGAAAAACGGCCCTGTTCTTGGGCTATTCAATGCCAGCCATATGGCGTATGAAGCGGACCGCTCCTCGGACAAAGGCGGCGAACCGTCGCTGATGGCCATGACAGAAAAGGCGCTTCAAATTCTTCAGCAAAAAAATGATGGCTATTTCCTGTATGTGGAAGCGGCGCGGATTGATCATGCTCATCATAACAATAATGCCTACCGGGCCTTGGATGATACGGTTGCCCTGGCAGAAGCAGTGAGAAAAGCCGTGGAAATGACCAGCCGTGAAGACACCCTTATTATTGTCACAGCGGATCATTCGCATGTTTTCACCATGGCGGGATATCCGGTCCGGGGCAATCCCATTCTGGGTAAAGTGATTGGAAATAAGAGGGGCGCCATCTCGGACAAGGGTTTTGCCCTGGCATTGGATAATATGCCCTATACTACTCTGGGTTATTATTCAGGTGCTGGCGCAAAAATAAATCAGCCCCGGGGTGATCTCTCCAATGTGGATACAAAAGCGAAAGATTTCAAACAACAAGCCCTTGTTCCGTTTATTAGTGAAACACATGGCGGGGAGGATGTGGCTATTTATGCCCGGGGGCCTTCGGCCCATCTCATTCGGGGTGTGGTTGAAGAAAATTATATTTTTCACGTCATGTATCATGCTATAGGCGGGGAGCCACAACCTTAAACAACGGTAATTTTTTTATGTTTGATCATCCTTCAACGCTTTTGGCTGGATTGTTAGCCGAACTGGAAGACTGTCGTCTTTTGTCAGAGGAGACACCGCTGGTTAATCCCTACCAGCAGATGTCATACCGCCTGTTGAAACGTATGAAGGCGGGGAATATGCCCGCCGCAGAGGTCGATGACATGGTGGCGGAGCTATCCGTTCATGGTCTTTTAAGCCGGGGCAAGCGGGCGCGGGCCTATCTGCAGGAAACCGACAGTCTGAAAAACCAGGCGCGGCTAGCCGATTGTTTTCGCCAGATCAGCCAGGACCGGTCCTTCCTGGAATTTCAGGAAATCATTCAACGTGAACTGGTGGGCATTGTCATTACCGGCCACCCCACTTTTGGTTTCAGTCAGGGTCAATATGACATATTGGCCGGGCTGATTGATGGCTCCCTGACGCACGAGCAGGCTATGATAAAGATCAGGAACTGCAAAGACCGTCCTGACGATGGTCTGACCCTGAATTATGAATTCGACCAGTCGGAGAAGGCCCTGCTTAACCTGCAACAGGCGATTATTCGCCTGTATGAAGTGGTACTCAGGGTGGCGCAGGAGGTCTATCCCGATGACTGGAAGACGCTCGACCTGAAACTGCTCACATCGGCAAGCTGGGTTGGCTTTGATGTGGACGGGCGCGATGATATCACATGGATAGACAGTGTAAAATTCCGCACCCGCATGGCCCACCGCCAGTGTGAGGTTTATCTGGCACGCTGGCAGGGCGGGCGTAAAGTTTCTGATTTGTTACAACAGCTTGAAGATATGTTTGCCACAGACCTTAAGTCTATTCCCGGTGACGCCCATGATGCTCAGGCGGTGCGGGACTTTGCCCGTCATATGGTGAAAAGCCGGGCATCTGCTGTTGATCTTCCGGCTCTTATTTTAAGCGAACTGGATCAGTTGATTAAGAGTGCCAAGGATGATCAGGTTGCTGATTTGATTATCTTCCGGGCGGTTTTTGCCAATTTCCGGTCGGGTTTCTCTCACGTACATTTTCGGCTGAATGCGGTGCAACTGCACAATGCGATCCGCCCCATGGTGGCTCTGGAAAAAGACCCGGATGATGCCACAAGCCGTCGGCGTTACATGACGGCGGCCAGTAAATTACTGGATCATATTACCGAGAAAACCATCGGTTATGAAACGATCCTGCATGAGCAGACCACGGCCAAGCGGCTGTTCATGATCGTGGCTCAGTTTGTTAAATATATTGATCCCAAGACGCCCATACGGTTTCTGATTGCGGAATCGGATACCCCGTTTACGGTGCTGGCCGCGCTCTGTTATGCCAAGCTGTTCGGGGTGGCTGACAATGTGGATATCTCACCCCTGTTCGAGACCGATCAGGCCTTGGTGCGTGGGGCTGAGGTGATCGAGGAATTGTTGGAGAACCCCCATTATTTTGCCTATGTCAAGCGGCGGGGGCGGCTGTGTATTCAGGCAGGCTATTCCGACGCGGGCCGTTATCTGGGGCAGGTGGCGGCGGGGCTTGCCATTGAAAGGCTGCGCATTAAACTGGCCAAACTGTGGACTAAGTTTGATCTTGGTGATGTGGAACTGGTGATTTTTGACACCGGCGGGGAGAGCGTCGGGCGCGGGGCGCACCCGGATGGCTTCGGTGGCCGGCTGGATTATATGCATACGCCGCAGGCCCGCCGTCTGGTTAAAAAATATAATATTGCCTATAAACAGGAATTCAGCCTGCAGGGCGGGGATGGTTATCTGTGGCTGCATACGCCGGACCTGGCCTTTGCCACTTTAAGCCGGGTGATGGAAAATATCCTGTCACCTGTGGAGGATACCCCGGACCCTTTTTATAAAAATACTGACTGGTCACTGGATTTTTTCCTTACCGTTAAAAACTATAACAGCAATATTTCTGACAATCCCGATTTTATGAAGCTGATTTCCATATTGGGAACAGATATTTCCTACCCTTCCGGCTCACGCATGACCATCCGTCAGGACGAGGGCGTGGTCAGCCGCCCGCTGGAGAAACTGGCTCAGATCCGGGCGATCCCCAATAATATGCTGCTGCATCAACTGGGCTATCTGGCCAACAGTCTTGGCGGGGTTGGCACGGCCATGGCGCAGGATGGCTATGGTTTCTGGAAAATGTATGAACAGTCACCACGCCTGCGCCATATCATGACAATGGTCTTCGCCGCCATGGATGTTACTGACGAGGATTTTCTCGGGGCCTATACCTCTCTGTTCCGGCCGCGTTACTGGATGCATTCGGCCCGGTATGAAGATAAAAGCCACGATCATGACCGTATGTTGCGCCTTGCCAAGATGATTAAAAAACACGGAGTATTTGAAGGATTAAACCGCGTTGAGTTTACCCTGCGGCAGGATTTGATGTATTTGCGTGACGGGATGAAGGAAAGGGATATTGCTCCTCCCCCCTATAGCCTGAGCACGAAGGAACGCAGCCATTATGTCTTGCTTCATGTGGTGCGCATGGCCCTGATCCAGCGTATATTCCTGTTGCTCACCCGGATTCCGCGCTTTAGGGATCATAAGGGTTTGAGTGTTGACGACCTGATTTTGCGAATTTTGCGGTTTCAGGTTTCACCGACGCTGTTGCTATTGCGCGAGATTTTTCCCCTGGAAGGGGCTTACGAGATTGACCCGGACAACCCGGAAAGGATCAGCTTCTCCGGCGATGATACTCACGGTTATAAGTATGAAAACAAGCAGATATTCGACGAGATCGAAATGATCTATAATCAGATCCGGAAAATCTCACAGGCTCTGTCGGCTCATATTGGTGCCATAGGTTAAGGGGTGCAATGAAGAATTCATCGTCAGACAAGAAGACACTTACCTGTTTTAAAGCTTATGACATAAGGGGTCAGCTTGGAACGGAATTAAACATTGATATTGCCTACCGGATTGGCCGGGCATTTGGCGAATTCCTGAAGCCGCAATCCGTTGTGGTGGGCGGCGATGTTCGACTGACGTCTGAGGCGCTGAAAGCTGCCGTCAGTGAAGGTCTGCTGGATTGCGGTGTTGATGTGATTGACATCGGAATGACCGGCACGGAAGAGATTTATTTTGCCACGAAATATCTCGGGATTGATGGCGGAATAGAGGTCACCGCCAGTCATAACCCGATGGATTATAACGGGATGAAACTGGTTAGAAAAGAGGCCAGACCCATCAGCGGTGATAGCGGCCTTTTTGAGATACGGCGACTGGCTGAAAATAATGATTTCGGGCAAGTGACCGGGCGCGGAAAACTGACAAAAAAATCCACACTTGAGGCCTATGTTGATCATTTGATGACTTATATAGAGCCGTCCAATATCCGACCTCTGAAACTTGTGGTTAATTCGGGCAACGGGGCGGCGGGGCATGTGGTTGATGCCCTTGAGGCGGCCTTCACCAAAGCCGGTGTGCCCATAGAATTTATCAAGGTTTATCATGAAGCGGACGGCAATTTCCCCCATGGTATTCCCAACCCTCTATTGGTGGAAAACCGGGCCGATACATCGAATGCGGTGCTTGCCCATGGGGCTGATATGGGTATTGCATGGGACGGTGATTTTGACCGCTGTTTTTTCTTTGATGAAAAAGGTGAGTTCATTGAAGGATATTATATTGTCGGCCTGCTGGCAGAGGCCTTTTTGCAAAAGGCGAGGGGCGCGCGCATCATCCATGACCCGCGCCTGACGTGGAATACAATTGATCTGGTTGAGGCCTGCGGCGGTACGGCGATCATGTCGAAAACCGGACATGCCTTCATGAAGGAACGTATGCGCAGTGAAGACGCTATTTATGGCGGTGAAATGAGCGCCCATCATTATTTCCGGGATTTTTCTTATTGTGACAGCGGGATGATTCCCTGGTTGCTGGTGGCAGAAATGATCTGCGTCAAGGGGTTGTCTCTTTCCAGCATGGTGGCCGCGCGTATTGAAAAATTCCCGTCCTCTGGTGAGATCAACCGTAAACTGGACGCCCCGGATGATGCCATTAACCGTGTTCTGGCTGCATTCAAGGCAGAGAGTATTGCCCAGGATGATACAGACGGTATCAGTCTGGAATTCCGCGATTGGCGGTTCAACCTGAGACGTTCCAATACGGAACCGGTCGTCCGGCTGAATGTGGAATCAAAGGGCGATATGGCGTTGATGACAGAAAAAACAGCGGCCATATTAAGGGTATTACAAGGCTGACCATAAAGGCTGTCCGGCTATATAAGTGGCCCGCACAGCCCGGTCATCACCCATAATCATCAGGATAAACAGCACTTCTTCGATGCTGTCCGCATGGGTCGCCCGATGGGCCATCAAATCGGTGGCGTTAATATCCAGAACGACAAAATCCGCCTCATGACCTTTTTTAAAGCTTCCCACATGGTCCGCCATATTCAGGGCATGTGCCCCGCCCAGAGTGGCGAGATAAAAGGCCTGTGGGGCTGTCATGGCCTGCCCGCTCAGATGAGATATTTTATAGGCCTCTCCCATGGTTTGCAGCAGTGAAAAGCTGGTGCCGGCGCCGATATCCGTTCCAATACCCAGTTTTACGGGTGCGTTATTTTGCAGAAGGCGGTTAATATCAAACAAGCCGCTGCCCAGAAACAGATTGGATGTGGGGCAATGGGACAGGGCGGCACCACTTTCTGACAGTCGTTTGCGCTCTGATGCCGTCAGATGAATACCATGAGCCAAAACTGTCCGGTCCCCCAGCAATCCGAAACGGTCATAGACATCGAGATAATCCGTGCAATGGGGAAAAAGTTTTTTAACCCAGTCTATTTCAGCCCTGTTTTCTGAAATATGTGACTGTATATGGACGGTGGGATATTCTTTTTTGAGCGTTCCGGCCGCCTCCAGCTGTGCCGCTGAACTGGTCGGGGCAAAACGGGGAGTGATGGCATAGGATGCCCGGCCCCTGTCATGCCATTTTTCGATCAGGGCGCGGGACTGTTCGTAACTTGTTTCTGCCGTATCCAGCAGCGCCGCCGGGGCATTCCGGTCCATCATGACCTTGCCGGCAATCATCCGCATGTTGCGTTTTTCCGCCTGTTCAAACAGGGCATCTACCGACCCCGGATAAGTGGTACAGAATACCGCCGCCGTGGTGGTGCCATTACGCAATAACTGATCACAGAATTTGTCGGCAACCCTGTCGGCATAGGCCTTGTCATGGAATTTCTGTTCCGCCACAAAGGTATATTCCTCCAGCCAGTCGATGAGCTGATGGCCAAAAGAGGCGATGATTTCCATCTGGACATAATGGGTATGGGTATCAATAAATCCCGGCATGATCAGGCAATCAGGATAAGAGGTGATTTCCACAGCCGGGTCCAGCGTGGGTAATATCCTGACCGCCGGACCCACATCATGGATAAGCCCGTTCTTTATAACCAGAATACCATCTGTCTCATGGACCATGCATTCACCAGTATCCTGATGGAAGGGATCGCCGGTGAAATAYAACAGGCTGCCTCGTACGGCTTTCATCATTTGGTATCTATTCCCACTTTGGTCAATGGTTATTCTTACAGGCGACAGAGAAATTTGTCCATATGGCAGAAAATTTTGTTCACAATTTTTTTTATTATTGTATAACTTCTCCATATTCAGCTTGTAATGATTATTAAATTATATTTCAAAGGATAAATGCATGGGGGAGAATCCGGTTAAACCTTCCAGAACGGGCAAAAAAAATCCCCGTGAAGAATATATCCATCAACAGATTTCTGATGCCATTCTTGAACAGCGTCTTGCCCCCGGCACCAAGTTGACCGAAGAATCCTTAAGTGAAATTTTTGGCGCCAGCCGCACGGTGGTCCGCCGCGCCCTGACCCGGCTTAATTATGAGAATATTGTGGAAATCCGCCCGAATCGGGGGGCAATCGTCGCCAGCCCCTCCACAGCGCAGGCTTTGCAGGTTTTTGAAGCCAGGCAAATCATTGAAGAGGCCGCCTTACGTATCTGCGTTCGTAAACATTCGGCGGGTGATGTGGCAAATTTAAAAAACCTGGTGCAGGCAGAAAAAGACTGTATCGCGGGGAATGACCGTATAGCCTGGATACGCCTGACCGGGAATTTTCACCTTGAAATTGCCCGGATTGCAGGCAATGAGGTGATCGCTAAATTCCTGAAAGAGTTAATCTCCCAGACCAGCCTGATCATTGCCCTGTATGGCAAAACCGGTGGCAGCCTCTGCAGCAATGATGATCATGGCAAGATCGTAAAAGCCATTTCTCAAAATGATGAACAAAAGGCTGTGGCCATGATGCTGACGCATCTTGAGGAATGTGTGGGCAGTCTGAATATGGAAGACAAGCAGGAAACCCGGGATCTTAAATCCATATTTTCCAGCCTGTAAACAGACCTATTGCTGTGATAACCACATGCCTAATTTTATCCTGTCGTCTTCTGTCATTGTCGTTTCATTGCCAAGGGGCATAATATCGGATTTCACCGCCTGTTCAATGATTTTTGTCCGGTAGCGGATCACCTCGTCCATTTTGTCAAACATCACGCCCAGCGGGGCTTCCGCGAAAGCTTCATGGGTCGGCACGTCGCTATGACAGGCAACACAGTGCCTGTTGATCATGATGCGGATGTCGGTGACGGCGATGTCTTCTGCCGCCCCTGTGACAACCTTTCCACTGTAGGACGCCATCAGCATTACGGCAATGAAGGCCGCAACTCCCGCTGCAGGATAGAGGTAATTTATTTCCCCCTTATGCTTCAGGTTAAAGAAATGCCGGATCAGGCAGGCAGCAATACCCAGTCCCGCCAAAATCAGCCAGCCATAGTCATGACCGAACAGGATTGGATAATGATTGCTGACCATAATCAGCAATACGGGCAGGGTCATATAATTATTATGCAGGGAACGCTGCTTTGCCTTGATTCCAAGGGACGGATCCGCTTCTTCACCCTTGAGCAGGCTGGCAACGGTCTTTTTCTGGTTCGGGATGATGACCATAAACACATTGGCGGCCATGACGGTGCCGATGATGACCCCCACATGGATATAGGCTGCACGGTCAGTGAATATCTGTGACAGGCCGTAGGCGGCGAGGGTCAGGGCCATGAACCAGATCAGGCCGAACAGCTTGTTATTTTCGCCGATCCGGCTTTTACACAGAAGATCATAAAATATCCAGCCGCCGACCATGAAAGCAAGGCTGATCCCGATGGCCTGCCATGGTAAAAGGGCCATTTTTGCCGGATCAATCAGGAACAGGCTTGCGCCGTAATAATAAATCACGGCCAGCAGCATAAAGCCGCTTATCCAGGTGAAATAGGCTTCCCATTTGAACCAGTGAAGATCGTCTGGCATATGGTCGGGAGCCACCTGATATTTCTTTTTATGGTAAAACCCGCCGCCATGAACAGCCCATAACTCACCACCAACACCCATATCCAGATCTTCCCTGGACGTGGGTTTTTTCAGACTGTTATCCAGCCAGATAAAATAAAACGACGATCCGATCCAGGCAATTCCGGTGATCAGATGCAACCAGCGAATAGCCAGACTTAGCCAGCTTACAACATCCACGTCCATTATTGTGGCCCTTCCTGTTCAATATATGGCAGGCTAAGCAATTCTGCCGCCACGGCAATAGCAATGATATCCGGTGATTTGCCCGTAATGGCGCATAGGCCCACCGGACAGGTTAATTTCTTCAATTGGTCTGCGGGGCCACCGGATTTGAGAAAATATTTTTTGAACCGCGTTCGTTTGGTCTGTGATCCGATCAGGCCGCAATAGAGAAAATCGTCCCTTTTTAACACGGCATCTGTGATGTTATAATCCAGATTGTGGCTATAGGTGAAGATCAGAAAAATGCTTCCGGCAGGGGCCAGACTCACATGGGAAACCGGGTCGCCGGACAGAATTTTTGTCACATTATCCGCCACGATTTCCGGAAATTGATTTTTACGGTCATCAATCCACGTGACCTCAAAATTAAGTCGCCCCAGAACCAGTGCCATGGCCTTGCCCACATGACCAGCCCCGAACATATAGAGGGGCAGGGCATCATTCCGGTGCCATTCGGATATTTCGTCATCGTTATCCCCCGGCGCGGCAGTGACGAAATGTTTTTTCACTTCATTGCCCTTGGTGACTGATATCAGACCATAGGGCCGTTTATTTTCCACCACCTCAATGACCTGATCCAGCAGGGGGAGATGCTCCGGATTTAATTTTTCAAACAGCACATTTGTCGCTCCGCCACAACATTGGCCCAGCAAAGGCCCAAGGGCAAAATGTTGATACCTGAGATTAACCCCGGCAGAATCAAGCATTTTCCGCGCCTGCTCCGTGACCAAATATTCCAGATTACCGCCGCCGATGGTTCCGGACGTCTCATCGCGCCCGACCAGCATTTTGGTCCCCGGCCCGCGCGGAGTTGAACCCTTTGATCTGCCCAAGGTCACTAAAATGACAGTGCCGTGCCGCCGGATGATGGCTTTTGCCTCTGCTGCCCAGTTCTTCATTTGACGTTGCTTTGCATGTCTGCCACGGACCGGAGAATTTCCTCAGGCGTAGCCGGGGCATTTATCCGGGGATTGATTTTATAATCCCCAACGCTGGAAACCGCGTCACAAATGGCGGAAAATACGGAAATGCCCAGCATCAGGGGTGGTTCGCCTACGGCTTTCGAACGGTGGATGGCGGGTTCTGTGTTGTGGCCCCGGTCCCATAATTCCACATTGAATATTTCCGGCCTGTCGCCACAGGTGGGGATTTTATAGGTGGAGGGGGCATGGGTCATTAACTGCCCTCTGTCGCTATAGACAAGTTCTTCTGTGGTCAGCCAGCCCATACCCTGAATAAAGCCGCCTTCGATCTGGCCAATATCCACCGCCGGATTGAGCGATTTACCCGTATCATGGAGAATATCAACCCTAAGCACCCGGTTTTCTCCGGTTAATGTATCAACAAGAACTTCGGATACCGCCGCGCCGTAGGCAAAATAATAAAACGGCCGCCCTTTATGGTTCTTTCGGTCATAATGGATTTTCGGCGTTTTGTAAAAACCATTGGCTGACAGGGAAATCCGGTTCATATAGGCTTGATTTGCTAAATCGGCAAAGGAGATTTGCTTGTTACCTACATAAACCATATTATCCCGGAAGATAATATTTTCCGGCTTGCAATCATGCTGTTCTGCGGCGAATTTGATTAATCTGTTTTTTAGAATCTTTGCGGCGTTCAAGGCGGCCATACCATTCAGGTCCGAACCGGATGACGCCGCCGTTGCCGAGGTGTTGGGTATCTTGTCGGTTCGGGTTGAACTGATCTTCACCCGGTCCAGATCAATCTGGAACTCCTGCGCCACCACTTGCGCCACCTTGGTGAATAATCCCTGCCCCATTTCGGTGCCGCCGTGGTTGAGATGCACGCTGCCGTCCGCATAGATATGGATCAGCGCCCCGGCCTGATTTAAATGGGTCAGGGTAAAGGAAATACCAAATTTAACCGGGGTGAGGGCTATGCCCTTTTTCAGATAAGGGCTGGTTTTGTTAAAGGCACGTATTTCCCCTCTGCGCCGCTGGTAATGGGTTTTCTGTTCAAGTTCCGCGATGATTTCCGGGGCAACATTATCGGTCACTGTCTGGTAATAGGGTGTGATATTACGCGTGCTTTTGCCGTAAAGATTTATTTTACGTACCGCCAGAGCATCCATGCCAAGCCTGAGTGCAATCACGTCCATCACCCGTTCAATGGCTATCATTCCCTGTGGTCCGCCAAAACCCCGGAAGGCGGTATTGGATACGGTATGGGTTTTGAACCGTCGTGAATGGATGGTGACATTTTCCAGATAATAGCAGTTATCCGCATGGAACATGGCCCGGTCATTCACCGGCAGGGATAAATCCAGCGAATAGCCGCAGCGCGAGGACAGCATAAATTCTATGGCCGTGATCCGGCCCAGATCATCGAACCCCACATCATAGTCAATTTCAAAATCATGACGTTTTCCGGTCATGATCATGTCATCATCACGGTCAAGGCACAGCTTTGCCGCCCGCCCTGTCTTTATGACTACCAACGCCGCCGCCGCCGCGAATAACGCCGGTTGGGTTTCCTTGCCGCCAAAACCGCCGCCCATACGGCGAAGCTCCACCGTGACCGCATTGGACGGCACGCCAAGCACATGGGCGACCAGATGCTGGACTTCGCTGGGATGCTGGGTCGAGGAGAAGATATGAACATCGCCATCTTCCATGGGGGTCACCAGGCAAATATGACCTTCCAGATAAAAATGATCTTGACCACCGATAGCAAAATGACCGGTTTCCCGGTGGTCAGCGCCTTCAAGGGCCGCCGCGCTGTCGCCGCGTTGCATGATCTGTGCCGCATCAATATCTGCGTCAATTTCCCGCGCCTGGGCGATGGTGACAATATTATCCAGTTCCTCATAGGAAATTTCAGCCAGCTTTGCCGCCCTGCGCGCAATCTCCAGACTTTCGGCGGCGACAACAAACAGGGACTGGCCCATATATTCCACTTTAGCCTCGGCAAAAAGTGGATCATCGCCCGCAGACGGGCTGACATCATTGACGCCGGGAACATCCGTTGCTGACAAGACAGCCACCACGCCGGGATATTCTCGCACCGGGTCAAGATTCATGGCGGTAATATTGGCGTGAGCCACCGGGCTTTGCGCCATATACAGATGCAGCAGGCCCCTTGGTTCGGGCAGGTCATCAATATAAATCGCCTCACCGGAAACATGTTTATGACTGCTGTCGTGCGCGTGGGCTTTATGGACAAATTCAGCCAATGGCACGCCCCTCTTGTCCCAAAACCCGCATTTGCGGCGGATCTTCTGTCGTTTCCAGATAAGCTTTCAGGATAAGGTTTTTCGCCACCTGCATTCGGTAACCTTCAGAGGCCCGCATATCAGATAATGGCGTAAAGTCTATCTCCAGTGCCTGCATGGCCTTCTCGACCTGAGCCTTGTTCCACGGCCCGCCCTCAAGGGACGCTTCACAGGCAAGGGCACGTTTCGGCGTTGCCGCCATGCCGCCATACGCCATCCTCACATTAGTAATTCGCCCATTTTCAAGGTGAAAACTCATTCCCATGCACAAGGCGGAAATATCCTGATCAAATCTTTTGGAGATTTTATAGGCTTTGAAATGCTGTTGCGCTGTGGGCAGAGGTAAAATAATTTCCTCGATAAACTCACCCGCTTTCAGGTCCTGTTCGCCGTAGGCTATGAAATAATCTTCAAGCCCGATGGTGCGGGATACTTGCCCCCGGCGCAGCACAAGTTTTGCCCCCAGCGCGATCAGGCAGGGCGGACCGTCACCTATGGGCGAGCCATTGGCTATATTGCCGCCGATCGTGGCCTGATTTCTGACCTGTGTGGCGCCAATCCGCCGGATAACCTCGCCAAAATCGGGATAATGCCGTGTGATCAGCTTCATGGCGTGCGTATAAGTCACCCCGGCTCCAATGTGTAAATTTCCATACCGTTCGCTAATCTGTTTCATGTCCATCACATTGCCCAGATAAATCACCTTGGAGAGTTCCCGGTGTTGTTTCGTCACCCACAGGCCTACATCCGTCCCCCCCGCCACGATCACCGCATCGGAGTGATCCAGAATAACCTGTGCCAGATCATCTTTTGAGGTGGGGGCAAAATAATTTTTCTGATCATGGGGTTCTTCAAGAGATTTCAACAAGGCCACTTTCTCTGACATGGAAAGGGCGGTTGTTGTTTCAGGATAGTCATACATTTTATGTGCGGCTGTGATGATCGGGCCATAGCCCGTGCAGCGGCACAGGTTTCCGGCCAGCACATCGTTGATCTGAGGCAGATCCGGCGATTTGTCGGACAGATAAAGCGCATAGAGTGCCATGACGATACCGGGCGTGCAGAAACCGCATTGAGAGCCATGATGATCGACCAGTGATTGCTGTACCGGGTGAAGGCGACCATCCTCCCCCTTCAGGCTTTCCACCGTGACCAGCTCCCTTCCATGCAGCGTGGGCAGGAAGACAATACAGGCATTGACCGCTTTATAGCTGATCTGATCATCGTCGGATAATTCACCAATAATAACGGTACAGGCACCACAATCCCCCTCGGCGCATCCCTCCTTGGTGCCGGTTTTCTGTAAGTTGTAACGCAGATAGGACAGCAGGCTCTCCGTGGGGCGAACGTCGTCTATCTCCTGTATTTTTCCATCGAGCAGAAAACGGATCATTCAGCTTCCCCGGTAGGTACTATAGCCATAGGGGGAAACCAGCAGCGGTACATGATAGTGACTGTCCGCATCTGAAATTCCAAAGCGGATATCCACAATATCCAGAAATGGCGGTTCCGGCAGGTCAAGACCCTGCGCCCGGTAATAGTCGGCGACGTCAAATTCCAGGCGGTAGGTTCCACATTGCATGTCATCCCCTTCCAGTAACGGCGCATTGCACCGGCCATCCTCATTGGTGAGGGCCGTGATCAGCAGAATATCCCCGCGACTTTCTTCATTTGGGGCGCAGCGATAAAGACGCAGCTGAATATTTTCCCCCGGCAGCCCCGATGCCGTGTCCAGAATATGTGTTGTCAGTTTTCCCATTTTGGCTCACTTATGATAAGATTTACGCTCTAAATATACATTGTTTCAAACCTGAAAGCGAATTGCAATTAAAATTGTTTACAATTTGACTTATTGATCGCATACAATTTATAATATTGCTTTGGTTAAAGATACTTACTTTTATGGATGACAGAAATTACAAGGGATATGGGCCAACACCGCCGGACCCCCGCTGGCCAGACGGGGCGCGGCTTGCGGTTCAGATTGTCCTGAATTATGAGGAAGGGGCTGAAAGTTCTGTCCTGAACGGCGATGATGGCGCCGAAGTCTTCCTGTCAGAAATCATCGGGGCGGCCCCGGTGCCGGGCGCCCGCCATATGAGCATGGAATCACTCTATGAATATGGCAGCCGCGCCGGGGTATGGCGGTTGCTTGAATTGTTCAAAAAACATGACATTCCGCTGACGGTCTTTGCCGTGGCTATGGCTTTGGAAAAATACCCGGAAATGGCGAAGGCTTTTCTGGAATATGGTCATGAAATATGTTCTCACGGTTATCGCTGGATAAATTACCAGAATATCCCCATGGAAGTTGAGCGCGACCATATGCGCCAAGCCATTGACATCATTGAAAAGCTTACCGGGGAACGGCCCCGAGGCTGGTACACGGGCCGGACCAGCCCCAACACGCGGAAACTTGTGTGTGAGGAGGGTGGTTTTTTATATGACGCTGATGATTACAGCGATGACCTGCCTTTCTGGACCGGTGACGGGGGGCGACCACAGTTGATCATACCCTATACGCTGGATGCTAATGACATGCGTTTTGCCGCGCCGCAGGGGTTCAATTGTGGCGATCAGTTTTTTACCTATCTGAAAGATACATTTGATGTCCTCTACGACGAAGGTGGAAAAATGATGTCGGTTGGATTGCATTGCCGCATCATAGGCAGGCCGGGCCGCATTCGGGCGCTGGAAAGATTTCTGGAGTATATCACCGCAAAGCCGGATGTGTGGATTTGCCGCCGAATTGATATAGCTCGCCATTGGCATGAGCATCACCCTTACCCGCAGGAAAGAAAATGACCGCTACGTTGGAGGATTTTATGAACCTTTACGGCGGCATTTACGAACATTCGCCGTGGATTGCCGAAACCGCCTTTGCCCAAGGCCCGTTTGATGATGTTGAAAAGCTGCATCAGGCCTTGAAATTAATCGTCAATGGGGCCAATACAGATGCACAGCTCAAATTGATTTTGGCCCATCCGGATCTCGCCTGTGCGCCCGGCAGTATGACGGCGTTGACCGATGCTTCACAGAATGAGCAGAGCGGCGCCGGGCTGGACAGCTGCAGCGCGTCGGAATATGAGGCGTTTCAGGACCTCAACCGGCGCTACCGGAATAAATTCGGGTTTCCTTTCATCATTGCGGTCAAGGGTTTGCAGCGCACAGAGATATTGACTGAATTCAGGGCGCGTATGAGCAATAACAAAGCACAGGAGTTTGAGACAGCTCTGAATGAAATTCACAAAATCGCCCATGGGCGGTTGAGGGCATTGGCAAAATAAATATGAGAAAACTAACCCGTAAACCGATCAATCTGGCCCAGCCGCGACTGGGCGCTGAAGTAATTTATGCCACAGATGATTTTTTTGCCCCCAAAGAGCGGTTAATCCTGCCATCTGATCCGGTATTTATCGCCGATAAATATGATGATAATGGCAAATGGATGGATGGCTGGGAAAGTCGCCGCAAGCGCACAGAGGGATATGATCACGGCATCATCAGACTGGGAAAAATGGGTATCATTGATCATATTGATCTGGATACCAGCCATTTTACCGGCAATCATGCCCCCGCCGCCTCCCTTGATGCCTGCCTTTCCGGTCAGGCACATCCGAATGATGCCGACTGGCAGAATATAGTCCCGGTGACTACCCTGACCGGCGACAGCCACAATATTGTTGCGGTCAGCAGCCGCGAGGCCTGGACTCATCTTCGGCTGAATATTTTCCCCGATGGCGGTGTGGCCCGCCTAAGGGTTTACGGGGATATTGTCATGGACTGGGCGGCCCATGACCCGGCGGCGGTTATCGACCTTGCCGCGCTGGAATATGGCGGCCGGCCCATATTTGCCAATGACGAACATTTTGGCATATTGGAAAATATCATTGCCCCGGGCAGAGGGCTTAATATGGGTGATGGCTGGGAGACGCGACGCCGGCGTGCGCCGGGCCATGACTGGAGCATACTAGAGCTGGCTCATCCGGGTATCATCGAGGAAATTCTTATCGACACGGCTTTTTTCAAAGGCAATTACCCCGACCGGTGTTTTCTGCAGGCGGCCAATTTTCCGGAAGAAGATGATCAGACACTGGTCAGGAAATCCCAAAAATGGGATATTCTGTTGCCGGAACAGAAGTTACAGATGGATCAGGAACATTTTTTTAAAACTGAAATCAAGGACATTGGCCCGGTAACCCACATACGGCTGAATATCATTCCTGATGGCGGGATCAGTCGGTTGCGCCTGTTTGGTAAAATCACATGAAAAAGGTGACGCTGATAAAACCTGTCCCGCTCACCGCCCATGCCTTTGCCGCTTTCGGCAATGTGATAGAGGTCTCGTCGCAGGGTGAAAGCAAGAGCATTAACCACGGCAATACCATCCGTTATCATGATCTGGCCGCGCTTGACCTGATGGCGAAAGGGGGAAAGCCGTCGGTAAATATCTTCAGAAGCAGCCCCCTGTCCCGGCCGGTTATGATTCATCAGATGGAAAGGCATCCCCTGTCCAGCCAGTTATTTTTTCCGCTGGGCAACAAGCCATATCTTGTGGTTGTCGCGCCAAAAGGTGATTTTAATTTCAAAGACATTCAGGCCTTTCTCGCCACAGCTCATCAGGGTGTCAATTATCATCCCGGTGTCTGGCATCATTACAGTCTTGCGCTGGACGGGGTTTCAGACTTTTTGGTCATTGACCGGTTGGGGCCGGATGAAAATTGTCAGGAAGTGTCCCTTAGGGATGATGAACTGGTCTGTGTTGGTTATTAAACCAAAGTCCGGGTTGATTCGCTCTGGCCATATGGCATAAAGCTTTCATATTCAGAAAGATTGCGCTATCTCTCTTTGTGTGTATTTAAAACAGCTTTTTATAAGGAGCAGACATGAAGAAACCATATCCAGATGCTGCATCGGCACTTGAGGGGGTAATATTTGACGGCATGACCATCATGGCGGGCGGATTCGGCCTGTGCGGTATTCCCGAAAATCTGATCATCGCCCTGCGCGATAGCGGAACTCAGGGCATTACAGCCATCAGC
>NVTJ01000038.1 GCA_002401545.1 Alphaproteobacteria bacterium | reverse complement strand
CTTCCCGCAAAGGTTGTTCTGCCGCCAGAGGCCCTGACCTTTAAATTTGATTTAAACAATATTTCCGCCCACTACCTGCGGCCGATGCCCATGCTGACCAATATGTCGGGTCAGGCAGTGCTTAACCTTCGGACTTTTCATTTAAAAGCCACGGGGGGTAAAATTGAACAGCTTGATATTAAAAAAGCTGATCTTCTTTTTTCAGATATTCATCTTAAGGGCAAGGGGACGGCGGATATTACCCTGGAGCTTGAGGGAACGGTTGAGGAAATATTGCGGGTCATAGACTATAAACCGCTTGGCTATCCCTCTAAATACGGCATAAAACAGGGCAGTATTACCGGTCAGGCCACTGCCATAGTCTCATTGCACTTTCCGCTGCTAAAAAAAGTCAGCCTGAGGGACGTTACTTTTGATGTGGATGCTAATGTTACCGCTCTTTCTATTCCTGAATTAACCGACAGTCTCGCCATTCATGAAGGTCAAATGCATCTGTTTGTAGATGGTGAGGGGATTACGGCAGAGGGTAATATTATGCTGAATGGGGTTAAATTTGATGCCAGATGGCTGGAGAATTTCGATAAATCAGAAGATCTTCCGACAAAATATATCATTAGCGGTTCCCTTGAAGGTCAGGCGTGGGAACAATTGCATCTGCCCTTTGACCCCTATATCGAAGGGCCGGTGAAAATTGATCTTGCCCTTTTTGGTAAAGCCGGGGCTCTTATAAAAGGCAATGGTCAATTCAATCTTTTAAATTCCAGGAGCATCTTCGCGCCTCTTGGCTGGGAAAAAGAAATGGGTAAGGCAGGCCATGTTGACTTTGATTTACAGTTTGTAAAACCGGGCCGGATAAATATCAGAAATATTGTTCTCCAAAGTGACAGTCTTCGGGCTGACCTTGAAATTGACATGACTGATGACTGGATAACCCGTTTTTCCATTCCGCGCCTAACTATGCAGGATACCAATATCATCATGCTTATGGAATGGGATGAGGAGAAAAAACTTTATTTGTCATCCCTCAGGGGAAATTCATTTAACGCCTCACCCCTCATTGATATTCTGATGGCTACGGGCGGGGATAAGGAAAATATAAACTTGCCTGATTTTAATCTGGAAGCTAAAATTGATAATCTTCTGGCCAAAAATAACGTGCATATAAAAGAAACTAAACTATCCGCCATCTACCGGCGGCAGGATTTCACCCATCTTACGTTTAATGGCAGGCTCCTGGAGGACAAGGATATTAAAGTCACCGTAGTGCCGGACGGGGACAACCGCAAGCTTGAATTTACCAGCAATGATGCGGGCGAGGCGCTCAGGGGCCTTGGCATATTTAATCTGGGTATCGGGGGTGATATGCACATTTCGGCAGATATGGTCAAGCATGAAAATGGCGTCTCCCTTGGGGGCGAGGCAAAAGTAACCGATTTTAAAGTGATCGAAACACCGGAGTTCTCCAAACTTTTGTCTGAAAAGAAATTTAAAAAGGCCCAGGAGGAACTGCGAAAAGGTGGGCTGTCCTTCAATGATTTTAAAATGGAATTCCGAACATCTAACGGGGTGATGGAAATAGCCAAGGGAAGGGCGCGGGGCTCCAGCCTGGGAATAACGATTGAGGGGGCCGTGGATCAGGCCTATGATGAAATAAGCATTTCAGGTTCGATAACACCGGCTTACGGTCTTAATTCATTACTGGGTAAAATCCCTCTGGTGGGTTTTATATTGACCGGTGGCAAGGGGCAGGGAATTTTTGCGGCCACCTATAGCATCAGAGGTCCATTGGACAATCCAAAAATAAATATCAATCCGTTGTCAGCCTTGGCACCGGGCATCTTCCGGAGCATCTTCAGCGCCATTGGCGGCAAGAAGAAAACCCTTCGTGAAGAGGCTGAGGAAATGGAAAAAATTATTCCAAATTTGAGTGTAGAACCAGATAAAAAACCAAAAACCTGATATTTTACGTTGGCTTTATCAGGATATGTTTTTTCTTTCCGGCCGAAAGCTTTATTGTGCCTTCTGAGTTTAGCTGAGCCAGAGTGATGATGGCCTCACCATTAGAAATTTTTTCATCATTGATCCTGGCACCGCCCTGTTTAATCAACCGTCTTGCCTCGCCCTTTGATTTGGTCAAACCAGCCGTCACATAAAGATCACTAACAGCTATCCCCCCCTCAAGTTCAGCTTTGGCAACGCTCACCACAGGCAGGTCGGCCGAGAGTGATTTCTCCTCGAATGCCTGCCTTGCAGTAGCTTCAGCGGCTTTTGCAGCCTCTGCGCCATGACATAAGCTTGTGGCCTCACCCGCGAGTATTTTCTTGGCTTCATTGATTTCTGCGCCTTCAAGACTCTCCAGACGTTCAATCTCTGCCATGGGCAATTCAGTGAACAGTCGCAGGAATTTACCCACATCTGCGTCCGCCGTATTGCGCCAGAATTGCCAGAATTCATAGGAGGAAAGCATATCATCATTGAGCCAGACCGCGCCGCTCATACTTTTACCCATTTTCTGCCCACTGGCAAGGGTGACCAGCGGCGTGGTCAGGCCGAATACTTCCCGCCGGTCAACCCGCCGGTTCAATTCCACGCCATTGATGATATTGCCCCACTGGTCCGAGCCACCCAATTGCAAGGCACAATCGTGGATGCGGCCAAGTTCGAGATAATCGTAAGCCTGAAGTATCATGTAATTAAACTCCAGAAAGGTCATGGGCTGTTGCCGTTCCAGCCGCAGCTTGACACTGTCAAAGGTCAACATGCGGTTGATGGTGAAATGAGGTCCCATATCGCGCAGGAAATTAACGTAATTCAGTTGATCCAGCCAGTCGGCATTATTGACCATGATGGCATCCGTTGGTCCATCACCAAAAGTCAGGTATTTTTCAAACACTGTTCGAATGCCCGCCATATTGGCATTGATGTCTTCATCGGTCAGCATTTTCCGAACGTCATCCCGCCCCGTCGGGTCGCCAATACGGGTTGTCCCGCCGCCCATCAGCACTATGGGCTTATGACCGTTTTTCTGTAAATGGCGCAGCATCATGATCTGTACCAGTGATCCCACATGCAGGCTGGTGGCGGTACAGTCAAAGCCGATATATGCCGGAATAATCCCTTGGGACAACCTGCAGTCCAATGCGGCAATATCTGTGCATTGGTGAATATATCCCCGGTCCGTCATAATTTTCAGAAAATCGGATTTGGGTGTAAAATTGTCTATATCATTTGCCATTGTTTTTTCTTTTCCCATAAACAGGCGCATCATGTAGCATAACTTAACGCAATAAAAAATGGAAACTTGAATTGAATTCCCCAAAAGATCATTTTCTCGCCATTGCCCACAGCGTTCAGAATATGTCTATATATGCGGTGGCGGGCGGCATAATAAAACACTTATGTTAAATTTGGGCAAGATGGATATTCCTGTGGATGCCGTGGAAAAGCTTGGCTGGGGCTTGATTTTCTCGAAGCAGAAGCCCTGGTATCAATCAGCCCGCGCCGGGGGGCAGACTCTAATATCCTAAACGTGCGGTGAGATATTTATCAACTTGGCGAACGAGCGGACCATGATAATCCACATAAAGATGGTCGGCACCCTCAATTTTATCATATTGAATATCAATATTTTTCTGGGATTTCAGTTTTTCCACAAGCTTTTGCACAGAGGATTCGGACACAACCGTATCTGCGGTGCCCTGAATGATCTGGCCGGAAGCCGGGCAGGGGGCAAGAAAGCTGAAATCATATAAATTGGCGGGCGGTGAAACGGAAAGGAAGCCCTGAATTTCCGGGCGGCGCATAAGAAGTTGCATCCCGACCCAGGCCCCGAAGGAATAGCCCGCAATCCAGCAACTGGACGCATCCCGGTTATGGGACTGAATCCAGTCCAAAGCGGCGGCGGCATCACTTAATTCGCCAATGCCATCGTCAAAATTGCCCTGACTTCGGCCTACGCCCCTGAAATTAAACCGCAATACGGAAAATCCCCGGCGTTTAAAAGAATGATAAAGATAATAGCATACCTTATGATTCATATTGCTGCCAAATTGTGGATCAGAATGAAGAATTAGCGCAATGGGCGGATTATCGCCTTTGCCTTTTTGATAACGACCCTCAAGGCGTCCGTCGGGACCGCCAAAAATAACTTCAGGCATATTGATTTTTTTCTTTCAAAATTTTAGTTTATCCACACCAAAATAATATGGGGAACAGTATTCAATGGTCAAGGTCAACCCTTGACGATATTGCCTGTGAAACCTATATGAATAATAATAATGTGTAATATTTAAGCAAAACTTGCCGAATCAATGTTTTTTATAGCATAAAAGCACCTGTCAAAAGCAAGAGAGAATTGGGTATTGTAGAATGTTTGATAATATACGCCATGATATTGCTGTGGTTCTGGAACGGGATCCGGCTGCAAAATCGAAATTTGATGCCCTGATTTCCTATCCGGGCGTTCATGCCCTGATCTATTACCGCATTGCCCACTGGGCCTGGGAAAATGGTTTTTATACCCTGGGCCGGTTCATTTCCCATATGGGCCGCTTCCTGACCGGGATAGAAATTCACCCCGGTGCCAAAATTGGCAAAGGTGTTTTTTTTGATCATGGTATGGGCATTGTCATTGGCGAAACCGCCGAGGTTGGCGACAATGTAACCCTTTATCAGGGGGTCACATTGGGCGGCACTTCTCTGGAGGGTGGCAAACGTCATCCCACCCTGGAATCCGGGGTTATTGTCGGTGCCGGTGCCAAGATAATCGGCCCAATTCTGGTGGGGCGCAATGCCCGTGTGGGATCCAATGCCGTTGTGGTCAAGCCTGTCCTGGAAAACACCACAGTTATAGGTATTCCTGCCAAGGTGGTTCAGCCGCCAAAAAACAAAAATCAAAAAGATTTTTGTGCTTACGGCCTGTCAACCGATGATTTGCCAGACCCGATCGCAAGGTCGCTGGAAGGTATCTTCGACATGGTTTGCAGCTTGAAAGGACGGGTTGAGGAACTGGAACAGGAGCTTGCGGAACGGGAAGCACGGGATATTGTCAAAAGCCGAAAATCCAAAAAAACTTCCTCCAAAATGGCCAAATCCGAAACCACACCATAAATGATTTATCTGGATTATAATGCCACCGCACTGATGAAGCCCGAAGTTATCGGGGAAATGACGCGGGTCATGGCCATTGGCGGCAATCCCTCCTCTGTTCATGCCCTTGGGCGTGGTGCCCGGGCCATTCTGGAACAGTCGCGGGGGACAATAGCGCATGTGATAAATTGCCGGCCTCAAAAAATTATTTTTACCGGTGGCGGGACCGAGGCCAATAATATTGCCCTGAGAGCCACAGACAGGGATCATATAATTATTGGTGCAACAGAACATGATTCCATCGGGGCGATAAAAACACATTTTACCGGAACTGTAAAAACTTTACCCGTTGATGAGAATGGCCTGATATCTTCAGAAGATCTGACAAAAGCCCTTGTGGACAGCCCGGAGAAAACCCTTGTATCCCTTATGCTGGCTAATAACGAAACCGGGGTTGTTCAGGACATAAAAACTCTCGCGGATATCAGCCACAGGGCAGGGGCCCTGTTTCATACGGATGCCATACAGGCCTTGGGAAAAATCGCCGTTGATTTTCGTGATCTTGGTGTGGATATGATGTCATTTTCGGCCCATAAACTTAGCGGGCCACAGGGGGTTGGGGCGTTGGTGGCTCTGGAAAAAATTGATATCCAGTCAATTAATTTCGGCGGTGGACAGGAGGTGGGCAGACGGCCAGGTACTGAAAATCTCGCCGGGATAGCCGGGTTCGCCAAAGCAGTAGAGCTGGTGCCTGAAAATCTGATAGCCATGGATTATCTCAGAATACTCAGGGACCGTATTGAGCAGGAAATCAGCGCCATTGCTCCCGAAGTGATTTTTTACGGCGCCAAGGCGGATAGATTGCCCAATACAACGACCATCCTGATGCCGAATGTTTCCAGTGAAACACAGGTGATGGCCTTTGATCTTGACGGCATATGTGTCAGTTCCGGTTCGGCCTGCTCATCGGGCAAGGTCAAGCCGTCCCATGTGGTGTCTGCCATGGGAGCGCAGCAGGATCAGGCGTTATCGACCATCCGGGTGAGCCTTGGCTGGAAGACAACGGAATCTGATGTGGATGCCTTCATTGCCGCCTGGATAAAACTCTATAATCGGAAAAGAATGTGATCAAGTTGCCCATATATCTGGACTATCAGGCGACAACGCCGCTGGACCCAAGGGTGCTTGAGGTCATGATGCCCTATCTGACCAATAAATTCGGCAATCCCCATTCGACCAATCACTCTTTTGGCTGGGAGGCAGAAGCCGGAGTGGAGGTGGCCCGCAAACAGGTGGCCGACCTTATCGGGGCGCAGGCGGATGAGATCATCTTCACCTCCGGCGCCACGGAATCCAATAATATTGCCATAAAAGGCCTGGCTTATGCGGCGTTTCCTGCGCGGAACCATATCATTACTGTCGCAACCGAGCATACCTGCGTTCTGGAAAGCTGCCGCAGCCTTGAAAGAGCTGGATTCAAGGTGACATACCTGCCGGTCAATGGGGACGGATTGATAGATATCAATGAATTGAACAATGCCATTACCTCAAAAACCTCCCTTGTTTCCGTGATGGCGGTAAATAACGAAATTGGTGTCATTCAGGACTTGAAGAAAATCAGTCAACTATGTAGAGATAAAGATATAATCTTCCATACGGATGCTGCGCAGGCGATTGGTAAAATACCGTTTGATATGACGGCGTTGAAGATCGATCTTCTTAGTATCTCCGGCCATAAATTATATGGCCCCAAGGGAATAGGCGCCCTCTATATACGAAATAACATTGCCATCCGGCCTCTGGCGTTATTTGATGGCGGCGGACAGGAAAGGGGGCTGCGTTCCGGAACTCTGGCCCCGGCTTTATGTGCCGGGCTGGGGGCGGCCTGCCGGATTTCAGGGCATGACGATGAACATATTTCCACTCTTTCAGAGAAACTAAAGTCTTTAATAATGGGGGAATTGGATGGTGTTCGTCTGAATGGTTCAGAAACGATGCGGTATCCCGGCAACCTGAATTTTTTATTTGAGGGTGTAAAAGGGGACTTGCTGGTTAAGGAATTGCGCAATATTGCCCTGTCAACCGGTTCGGCCTGTTCGACGGAGAAAACGGGGCCTTCCCATGTCTTGACCGCCCTTGGTCTGGATAAGAAGCAAATGGAATGTTCTCTCCGAATAGGGTTTGGTCGCATGACAACCATTCAGGAAATTGACTATGCTGCTGAACATATCATTCATAGCATCAACAAAATCCGCCGGTTACAGGCCGTCGCGAAATCTTTTTAAGGCCACATATGCGGTACTGTTGATCGGCGTCGGGACGTTATATTTCCTGCCCAGTCTGTGCAGGACTCCCTGTACCCATTCCAGTTCAAGCCTGTTGCCACTCCGCAGGTCAAGACATTGGGAGGCGATAAGGTCTTTATGATGACCTGCGGACAGGATAAGGCTTAAAACATCATCCACAGTATTTGGCGGCAATATGATCCCCATGGCCTGCGCCACATGATAGACTTCCCACATGGCACCCAGCAGAATTTCCCGGGTGTCAGGGTCCGAACACATGGCGGCGGCCCCGCTGTCGGTTAATGACCCCAGCCCGGCATTGGCACAGAGCAGCACAAATTTTGTCCAGAGCATCTTTTGCAGGTTTTCTTCACGGATACCCATAAGACCGGCGTCGTTAAAAATACGTTCCAGAATTTCGGTTCTTGCGCTGGGCTGATTGTTAACTTCGGCAAAGCGAATGGTATCGATTCCGCCGGAATGTTTTATGACGCCGGGGGAGAGAATATTTGCCGATACATATATGGACCCGCCAACGGTTTTCCCCGGTCCGACAACAGTGGATATAATATCAACAGATTCAACCCCGTTCTGTAAGGTGAGAATGAATGTCCTATCCCCTATCATGGGCAGGCAGGCGCGGGCGGCCTGCTCCGTATCATAAAGCTTGACGCAGAAAAGGATCAGGTCAAACATGCCGGCATCTTTTGTGTTTTCACAGGCGGTTGCCGGATGAATATGCATATCCCCCGCCCTTGAGAGAAGCTTTATTCCCTGAGATTTTATGGCTGCCAGATGCTTGCCCCGGGCAATGAAGGTGACATCATGCCCCGATGCGGCCAGTTTGATGCCGAGAAATCCGCCCATACCGCCGCTGCCCATGATTGCAATTCGCATCCTGTTATTCCCTGCCTAAAAATTTCAGCATGATTTCGGCAAATTCCTTTGGTTTCTCCGCGTGAAGCCAGTGGCCGGTTCCGGCCAGTGTGCTCATCTCCGCCGCCGGGAAAAGCTCATATATGGCCGGGAAATACGCATCTTTCACATAATCCGACAGCGCGCCACGGATAAACAGGGCCGGGCGGGTATAAGGGGTGCCGTGGGGTTTTCCGGCAATATGCTCATATCCCCGTGCCAGCCCGTCTACATTGATCCGCCAGGCAAGGGAGCCGTCCTTCGTACGAACCAGATTGGTGAGCAGAAATAACCGCACCTCAGGTATTTCCACATAATCTGCCAAAATCCCCCCGGCTTCTTTGCGCGATGCAGGCCCATGGCGCGTGACCGCATTCAGACCTTTGAATATGCGGTCATGATGATGGGGATAGGTCACCGGGGCAATATCTCCCGCAATAAGCTTTGATATTCTGTGGGGGTAGGTGAGGGCCATCTGCATGGCAACCTTGCCACCAAGAGAATGGCCCATCAATGCGGTATTTTCAATGTGGTGGCTGTCCATGAATTCGCTGATATCGGCGGCCATGGCGGTGAGAGATACATCACCATCATGAGGCGAGGCCCCATGATTGCGCAAATCCAGACAATAGACTGTGTAATGCTCGCCAAATTGCCGGGCGAGGGTACGAAAATTGCTGGCTGAGCCAAAAAGGCCATGAAGGATGATTAAGCCGGGACCGGAGCCTGTCTGATCAAAATTCAGTTTCATAATATCTATAGATATAACCGGAATTTGACCCCAAGCGCGACATTTAATTTTAAGCGGGTCAAAAAAATTGAAGCAAGCCCCGGGGTAAGGAGCTTGCTTCGTCAAGACAGGCAAGAGGGGTAGTAGGGGTAATTACCGATTACAAGTAATTTACCTGCCTTCGGAAACCTTCATAACGCTTCTGGGATGATGGGCAAAGCATGTTGCGATGAAGGGACTTATTGCTGCGATGAAGGGTTTTTCCCAAGCGTGTTGAGAATATGGGGGATGATCTTCTGAACGATCACCGCAACGCCCGCTGAATTTGGATGCATGGCATCATTTTGATTTAATTCAGGGTTCCCCGCGACTCCTTCGAGAAAAAAAGGATAAAGTCTGTTTTTATACTTGATGGCGAGCTCAGGGAAAATACGGTTGAATTTTATGACATATTCATCGCCCATATTTGGTGGCGCCATCATGCCGGCAACAAGCGTCTTCAGTTTCTTCTTTGCCAGAATAGCCAATATTTTTTCCATATTTCTCCGTGTTATGGCAGGCGCAATACCCCGAAGCGCATCATTGGCCCCCAACTCCACGATAACCAGATCAGGCTTGGCATTTGCCAGAACCCATTCGAGCCGGGACAGGCCGCCGGAAGTCGTGTCCCCGGACACACCGCCATTGATCACGGTAATATTATGACCCTGTCGGTTAAGTGCCTGCTCAAGCTGAGAAGTAAAACCCTGTTCCGGCATCAGGCCATAGCCTGCCGTCAGACTGTCACCAAAGGCCAATATGACAGGGTCCCCGGCAAGAACCGCCTGTATTTTCATCGCGGTAAATAACACAGCCACCGCAAACATCTTGATAGTTTTTGAACTATTCATATCTTTACTGTTATACATTTAAAAAACTAATTCAATATTTGCAGGATAATAATGACGAATAAGGCTATTTTACAGCTTAAGGATATATATTTAAGCTTCCCGGGCGAAAGTGATGATATCAAAGTTCTGAATGGTGTCAATCTTGACATCGCCAGGGCAAGTTCTGTGGCCATTCTGGGACCATCCGGGTCCGGAAAATCAAGCCTGTTATCTATTATGACCGGTCTGGAAAAACAATCGTCTGGCTCTATTTCAGTTGCAGGCCATATTCTTGATAATATGAATGAGGACCAGCTGGCGCTTTTCCGGCGTGATAATATTGGCATTGTTTTACAGTCTTTTCATCTGATCCCCACCATGACGGCGCTGGAAAATACGGCCGTACCACTGGAGCTTGCCGGTAGAAAAGATGCCCTGTCAGTGGCGGAAAAATCTCTGGATTTTGTGGGGTTGTCGCACCGCATGAGCCATTATCCTTCCCAGCTTTCCGGTGGGGAACAGCAGCGCGTTGCCATTGCCCGCGCCATAGCCCCCAACCCGAAGATTATCTTTGCCGATGAGCCAACGGGAAATCTGGACGGGAAAACCGGCCATAAAATTGTTGAACTGATCTTTGATTTGCAGAAGAAATCAGGCACCACCCTGATCATGATCACACATGATGCTGATGTGGCCGAACATTGTGACCGTATTCTCCATATTCAGGACGGTCTTGTCGTGGATGAAAAAGAACAAGAGGAAACCACGAAAAAGGTGGCGGAATGAATAATAATTCTGTGAGTGCGGCCTTGAGTTTTGCTTTTCGGGAATCCCGTGCAGCCCTGAAAAACTTCAAGATATTCATGGCCAGTCTTTTTCTGGGAACAGCTATCATCGCCGGCGTTGGATCGGTAACGGCAAATATTTTTGACAGTATTAGCCATGATGGACGCATTCTTCTGGGCGGGGATGTGGAAATCAGTCAAATCCAGAAACGCCTGACCAAAGCGGAAAAAACATATTTGGCCGGGGGGGGAGCACTTTCGGAAGTTGCCACCCTGCGTAGTATGGCACATGTGGAAAATGACAGCAGTCTGGTTGATCTGAAAGCGGTGGACGGGGCCTATCCCCTGTACGGTGAACTTTCGCTGCGATATGGGAAATACACTTCTGATACCCTGTCAGAAAAGCAGGGAAACTGGGGGATAGTTCTATCAGATGCCCTTGCCAGCAGACTTGAATTGGCGGTTGGTGACAAGGTAACATTGGGGGTAATGGCATATGAGGTCAGGGACATTATCAAAAAGGAACCCGATGCCAATAATCAGGGATTCCAACTGGCTCCGGGGGCAACCATAGCATTGGACAGCCTGTTTGAAAACACGTTGGTCAAGCCGGGAAGTCTTGTTCGTTATTACAATAGAATTAAGTTAAATCAGTCTGTTAGATATAAAAATTTTAAGGATAACATTAAGAAGAAATTCCCTGATCAGGGCTGGCGGGTCAGAGACAGCAGCAGTGGTGGTGCGGGCTTGCGGCGTTTTGTCAGCAGGATGGGGCAGTTTATGGCTCTGGTTGGGCTGACGGCTTTACTGGTTGGCGGTGTGGGGATCAGCAACGCCATCCGGTCTTATCTTGACGGCAAAAGAGATACCATTGCCACCTATAAAATACTGGGCGGTACCGGGCGGGTAATATTGCTGACGTATCTTGCCCAGATTCTGATCATTGCCTCGGCGGCTATTTTACTGGGCCTGATCACGGGGGCGCTGTTACCCATGGCGGGGGGGGAATTGTTAAAAGACAGTCTGCCGGTTGATCTGAATATGTCAATCTATCCAAAGCCTTTGATCCTTGCCGCCTTTTACAGCTTTTTGGTGGCGATGATTTTTACACTATGGCCTTTGGGCAAGGCGGTGCAGGTTCCCGCAGCCCGGCTTTTTCGCCAGACCATCAGCCGCAGACGGACTGTAAGCCAGTCTTTATCTTATATTCTGGTGATTTCATCATTGGCCATATTGTTAATCTCGACCATAATTTACATGTCGGAATTCAGGAGGTTGACGGCGGTGACACTGGGGGCGGCCTTTGTGGCTTTTCTGATTTTATCGGCGGCTTCGGCATTGGTTAAGAAAATTGCCAAAAGTCTTCCCCGTCCGAAGAATCCCATATTACATATTGCGCTTGGCAATCTGTACCGACCCGGTAATTCCACATCATCCATCGTGCTGTCTCTGGGGCTGGGGTTAATATTATTTACCGCCATTGCCCTGATCGAAAATAATCTTCTTCGCGGGATTAATGATCAGGTAAAGGGTGAGGCCCCGTCATTTTTTTTCATTGATATTCAAAAAGACCGGCATGATGATTTCACAGGCTATCTTGCGGGCCGGGAAGGGGTGGTATCCTACCGGACGGTGCCAAATCTGCGCGGCAGAATAACCCATATCAAATCGATAGACTCCAACAAGGCACAGGTCAAAGAGGACGGAAAATGGATTTTGCGCGGTGATAAAGGCATTACTTTCAGCCCGGCTTTACCCGCCGATAATATAATCACTGCCGGGGAATGGTGGCCCAAGAATTATGACGGCCCTTCCCAGGTATCCATTTCACAGCAAATGGCGGATAGCATGGACCTTGGCATTGGTGATGAGATTTCAGTAAATATACTGGGCCGCGCCTTCACCTTGCCCATATCCTCCATCCGTCGTTTTAGCTGGGGGACCTTTGGCATCAATTACGTCATGATGGTTGATCCTGTCACATTGAAGGATGCCCCCTATACCTATGTGGCAACCGTAAAGACCCGGCCTGAGGATGAGCAGGTCATCTACCGGGAATTATACCAGAATTTTCCAGGCATCTCCATCGTCCGGATGAAGGAGTTACTGGAAAATGCCCTTGCCCTGCTTATGAAAATTTCCGGGGCCATTGATGTCATGGCGGCAATAACCATCATTTCCGGCGTTCTTGTGCTTGCGGGCGCTATTGCCGCGGGCCACAAGGCACGGATTTATGATGCGGCCGTCCTCAAAGTGGTGGGGGCCACCCGGCGAGACATTTTAACAGCCTATATCATTGAATTTATCCTGCTCGGTATTCTCACCGGCGTTATTGCCATTATTCTGGGGTCTCTGGCGGCCTACAGCGTCATAAAACACCTGATGGAAATGTCATGGCAATTTTCTTTTGTCATTCCTCTCAGTACAGTTGGCACCAGCATAGTGGTAACACTTGCGTTTGGTATGGTCAGCATCTGGCTTGCCATGTCGGCGCGGCCATCGAAGGTGCTGCGCAATCCCTGAACTTCAGAAATCCGCTTCTGAGGTAAAAGTTATTTTTTCCTTTGTGACGGGATGGAGAAGAGTGAGAAGGGTGGCATGAAGCCGTAGTCTGTCTGCCATCCCAAGAGCCTTTTTATGAGCATAAAGGCTGTCACCCAATATGGGATGGCCCATGGCCGCCGCATGGACTCTTAGCTGATGGGTGCGGCCTGTGACCGGATAGAAAGCTACCCTTATAAATCCTCCTCCGCGCTCTAAAACCTTCCAGCGGGTCAGGGCATTCTTGCCTTTTTCGTGATCAACAATATGAAGCGGACGGTTGGGCCAGTCGAGGATAAGCGGGAGGTCAATCTCGCCCGTGTCCCGTACCACCTGACCATAGAGATGGGCAATATAGGATTTTTCCGTAACTCTTTTCTCAAATTGCATGCTGATATGCCGGTGGGCCTGCTTGTTGAGGGCCATGAGCATAATGCCGGAGGTATCCCTGTCTAGCCGGTGGACGACGGTTGCTGAGGGAAATTCAGCCTGCACCCGCTGGCTCAAACTGTCTTTCATATGGTCCTGRCGGCCCGGAACAGATAGCAGGCCAGAAGGTTTATTCAGGACAAGGATATCTTTGTCGTGATACAGAATTTTCAGGGGGGCCAAGGGTGGTTTATAATCAGCGGACATTAAAAAACTTTATAAAAAATCTATTTTCTGGTGCAATCATATATGTCATTATGCGACTAATAAAGATAACTTTATTAAATCGGGATAATAAAATCATGGCTTTCAAACAATTTTGCCTCACCCTTGCGGTGTTTCTGTTCGCTGTTCCATTTCAGCAGTCATATGGTGCCGATACCATTCAGTTGGACTATGAACGTTTTACGCTGGATAACGGCCTGACGGTGATTGTCCATGAAGACCATAAAGCCCCGGTGGTATTTGTCGGTGTCTGGTATCATGTTGGCTCAAAAGATGAACCAAGAGGCAAAAGCGGCTTTGCCCATCTGTTCGAGCATCTTATGTTTAATGGCACTGAAAATTATGATGCCGATTATTTCAAGCCCTTGCAGGAGATTGGGGCCACGGGCCTGAACGGAACCACATGGCTGGACCGGACAAATTATTATCAAACCGTGCCCACGGGCGGCCTTGATCGCGCCTTATGGATGGAATCCGAACGTATGGGTCATCTTCTGGGGGCCATCAGCCAGGAAAAGCTGGATGAGCAGCGTGATGTGGTCAAAAATGAAAAGAGGCAGGGCGATAACAGACCCTACGCCATGGCGGAATATCTGGAGTCCGAAGGGCTGTTTCCCGAAGACCACCCCTATCACCATTCGACCATTGGCTCTATGGAGGATCTGGAAAATGCCAGTCTGGAGGATGTGAAGGACTGGTTTCGGAAATATTACGGTGCGACCAATGCGGTTATGGTCCTCGCCGGTGATATTGACCTTGAGACGGCAAAAACTCTGATGGAAAAATATTTCGGCGATATTGACCCAGGGGTGCCGCTGTCCCGCAAAAAATCACGGGTGCCTGACCGGATACAAAATACGGCTGATATCATGTATGATAATGTCCCACAGCCACAGGTGCGCTGGTTATGGGCGGTTCCGGGACGTACGGAGAAGGAAACAGCCGAGCTTATTCTTGCCAGCGCGGTTCTTGGGACGGGCAAGAATTCTCGCCTGTATAAAAAACTGATCCATGAGACGGAACTTGCCACCAATGTGTCTGTCAGTGTTCAGGAATTTGAATTAACCAGCATTTTAAAACTCTCCGTGACCCTAAAGCCCGAAGCCGATATTGATCAGGTGAAAGCCATCGTCGAAAACATCATGGCTGATTTCCTGAAAAAGGGCCCGGAAAAGAATGAACTGGCGCGGGTAAAGGCTATTCTGGATGGTATCGTGATCCGGTCGCTGGAATCCGTTTCTGGTAAGGGGCGTATGCTGGCCAAAGGGCAGCTTTATGCCGGTGACCCCAATTTTATCAATAAATCACTGGGCTGGATGAACGCGGCAAGTCGCAGGGATGTGATGAAAACATCGCGAAAATGGTTATCTGATGGCCATTTTCAGCTCACCATCCTGCCTCACGGTGATCATAAAGCGGGGGAGGCCGTTGCAGACCGTAGCAAAATGCCGGATATGACCAAAAGCGCCACCCTCAAACTGCCTCCTTTACAGGAAGGACAGCTTCGGAACGGGATCAGGGTCATTCTGGCCGAGCGGCATACCATTCCCGTGATTAACATGAGTATTCAGTTCGATGCGGGGACCGTATCCGATCAAAATGGCAAGGAAGGCACAGCCAATTATGCCTTTGGGCTGATGAATGAAGGCACCAAAAACCTCACATCACTTGAAATGGCCAACCGAAAGGAAATGCTCGGGGCGAATATTGACTTCAGCAATGGACTGGATACCTCCAACATTACCCTGTCGGCTCTGAAAAAGAATATCGGACCTTCCATTGAACTATGGGCTGATGTGGTGCAGAACCCGGGCTTCAGGAAAGAGGATTTTGAACGGGATCAGGCTATTCTCCTTAACCATCTGGCACAGACAAAAGTTAACCCCAGATCCATTGCGCGCAATCTTCTGGCCAAAAAAATATATGGTAAGGGTCATCCATACGGTCTGGAGCGTCTGGGCACAGAACAGTCCCTTAAAGCCATGACCCAAGATGATCTGTTTGACTTTATTGCGGCCTGGATACGGCCGGATAATGCGACAATTTTTGTGGTTGGCGACACTACGCTGGCTGAAATCACGCCTTATCTTGAAAAATACTTTGGCAAATGGTCCGCCCCAAAGAGTCCGGCGGGCCAGAAAAATATTCCGGATGTTGATAACCAGCTCCGCCCGCGCATATTTTTGGTGGACAAGCCCGGATCGCCGCAAGCAACCATAATGGCAGGACATGTTGCTCCTCCGGCCAGCGATGAGCGTTTCTTTGACCTGAGCGCCATGAATGAGATACTTGGCGGCAATTTCTCAGCGCGGCTGAATATGAACCTGCGCGAGGACAAGGGCTGGTCTTACGGCGCCTATAGTGGCATCATTCCCGCCAGAGGGCCGGGGCTTTATTTGTTTATGGCCCCGGTACAGATCGATAAAACCGCAGAAGCCATGCGGGAAATCCTGAAAGAAGCCTCTGACTTGCGTGGAAAAATGCCGCCGACAGAAGACGAATTGGCGCTGATGCGGAAAAACAAGGTGTTGACCCTGCCCGGAAGATTTGAAAGTGCCAATGCCTTGCTCAGATATATCATGGATAATGCGGTCAGGGGGCGGGACCATACATATGCTGAAACCCTGCCGGAAAAATATCAGGCCGTGAGTATCGAACGGCTCCTGAAAACTGCTCAGGATTTACTGAGGCCCGACGCCCTGACCTGGATCGTGGTCGGCGACCTCAACAAGATCGAACAGAATATTCGTGATCTGGACATGGGTAAGGTGGAGATAGTCGATGCGGAAGGTAATATCCTGCGTTAGGTCTGATAAATATTAATTGCCATACTCACCAAAGAAGGTGGGCCGGGCAATATCTTAGAAAGACTGTCATCACCCTTAATATAATAAAATGGCACGTAGAAAAGCACGTAAAAGAACACAGGTGGCGCACTTGCAACTTGAATTCACCTCAGAGTGGCAGCACCAATGGGGTCAGAGTAAATTGATTTTTATTGGTTTGGGTTTTTTGGACTTGTTCCATGGATATTCCAATCTTAATCAGCATTAAACTCGCCGGATTTGCCGCCGGATTTATGGGTCAGACGGATGTCGGAGATGCGCATGCTCCGGTCCACAGCCTTGCACATGTCATATATGGTCAGGGCGGCGATGGATACGGCGCTTAAAGCCTCCATCTCGATGCCCGTGCGGCCATAGAGGTTTGCGGTGGCGAATATTTCAACGCAACTGTCTTCTGCGTTACATTCAAGTTCCACCTGAATATTTTGCAGGGGCAGGGGGTGACACAGGGGGATCAGGTCAGCAGTTTTTTTGGCCGCCATAATCCCGGCAAGACGGGCGACGGAGAAGACATCGCCCTTTTTAACGCCGCCCTCCATGATCAGAGCCAGTGTTTCCGGGGCCATGGTAATCCGTCCTCTGGCATCGGCGCGGCGATGAGTTTCCGCTTTTAAGGAAACATCGACCATGCTGGCCTTGCCGTCAGCATCCAGATGGGTCAATTTACTCATTTCATTCTCCAATCAATATGCGAGTTGCGGCGGCAACATCTTTTTGTCTCATCAGGGATTCCCCGATCAGAAAACTGTTGATGCCCGCCTTGTTCTGCAACATTTGCAGGTCTTCATGGGTGAAAATGCCGCTTTCACTGATGATCATTCTATCCTGTCCCACCATTTCTGCAAGTCGCAGGGTGACATCAAGGGAAACGTCAAAAGTTTTTAAGTTCCGGTTGTTTATGCCAATAAGGGGACTTTTCAGTTTGAGGGCCCGTTCCATTTCTGCCTCGTCATGGCTTTCAATCAGCACGTCAAGGCCATAATCCAATGCCACCTGCTCCAGTTCACGCGCTTGTTCGTCATCCAGCATGGCCATGATCAGCAGGATACAGTCGGCGCCCATGGCCCGGGCTTCCACCACCTGATAAGGGTCAATCATGAAATCCTTGCGCAGGACGGGCAGGGAGGATGCGGCGCGGGCCTCCATCAGAAAATCATCACAGCCCTGAAAATACGGCACGTCCGTCAGCACCGACAGGCAGCTTGCCCCCCCGTCCTCATAGGCCCGTGCAAGGGCCGCCGGGTTGAAATCTTCCCGGATAAGTCCCTTGCTGGGGCTGGCTTTTTTAATTTCTGTGATCAGGCCAAAACGGTCTTCTTTTTGGGCGCTGCGCAGGCTGCTGTGAAACCCCCGCACCGGTGAGGCTTCCTTCGCCCGTGCGTCCAATGTGGCCAGGGAAGTGTGTTTCTTACAGGCGGCCACATGACGGCGTTTATGGGCGGCTATATTATCCAGAATATCAGCCATTGGACATTTTTATCCATTGATCAAGTTTCTTTTGCGCGGCCCCGCTGTCAATGGCTTCTGCGGCGAGGATTGCCCCCTGTTTCAGGTCAGCCGCTTTTCCTGACACCAGCAATGCGGCGGCACAGTTAAGCAGAACGATTTCCCGGTAGGCATTTTTCTCACCCTTGAGGATTTGTTTAAGGGCGCGGGCATTATGGGCCGCATCACCGCCGCGAATTTCGATAAGGGGAAAATTTTTTAATCCGGCATCTTCCGGGCTGATTTCAAATGATGTCACCTTGCCATTCTCATATTCAGAGACATATGACGGGCCGGAAATGCTCAGTTCGTCAAGGCCGTCCGCGCCGTGGACGACCCAGACCCGCTTTGAGCCAAGCTTGCCCAATACTTCGGCCAGGGGGGCTGTCCATTTTTTGTCAAATACACCGATCACCTGATATTTGGTTCCGGCGGGGTTGGAGAGGGGGCCAAGAAGATTGAAAATTGTCCGGGTGCCAAGGGAGGTGCGGGACGGCCCCACATGACGCATGGCGCTGTGATAGCGGGTCGCCATCATAAAACCGATACCGGCTTCTGTGATACATCGTTTGATGACCGACATTTCGGCCTCAATATTGATCCCGAGATTTTCCAGAACGTCTGCCGAACCGGACCTGGATGATATGGCCCGGTTGCCGTGCTTGGCCACCGTGATACCGCAGGCGGCAAGTGTGATAGCCGCTGCCGTTGATATATTATAGGTGTGTGAGCCGTCGCCACCCGTACCACAGGTATCAACGGCACTGTCCGGCACTTTGACAAGATGGGCCTTGGCTCGCATGGCTTCAGTGGCCCCGGTAATCTCCTCAATGGTTTCGCCGCGCAGGCGAAGCCCCATGAGGAAAGCGCCAATCTGCGCCCCTGTGGCGTCCCCGCTCATCATATAGTTAAAGGCATCACGGGATTCCTGCCGGGTCAGAAACTCTCCGCAGGCAATTTTATTGATCAGTGTTTTAAAATCGTGGCTCATGCGGCGTTAAACTTTCTGGCGATTTCAACAAAGTTTCTCAACAGGCCATGACCATTTTCGGATTCGATGCTTTCGGGGTGGAATTGCACTCCGTGGACCGGATGGCTTTTGTGGGACAAGCCCATGATCAGGCCATCTTTGGTTTCAGCGGTGATGTAAAGACAGTCGGGCAGGCTGTCCCGCTCCACAATCAGCGAATGGTAACGGGTGGCGCGGAACGGGCTGTCAAAGCCGTTAAAAATGCTTTTGCCCTCATGATGGATATTGCTGACCTTGCCGTGCATTAGGTAAGGGGCGCGGATAACCTTGCCGCCATAGTTCTGGCCGATGGCCTGATGACCAAGGCAAACCCCGAGAATTGGCAGGATGCCATCCGCCTGCCTGATCAGGTCAAGGCATATACCGGCTTCATTGGGGGTGCAGGGGCCGGGGGACAGGATAACGCCCTCAATATCACTCGCGGATTTCTTGGCTAATATTTCTTCGACCGTTATGGCATCATTGCGGAAGACTTTTACCTCCACACCAATTTCCCCCATATAATGATATAGGTTGTAGGTAAAGCTGTCATAGTTATCGATCAGATAAAACATCATGGTTGCTTTTTAATTATGGCATTCATTGTATTTATGAGCCACTTGTACAAAAAAAATGCCTATGAGGTAAACAAATAAAAATCGTCGAGCGTTATGACACCCGACGATATATGTTTTTTCAGGTTTTGTATTTGGTTAAACTTTAGGGTCTGCTCTAAAGACATCTTCATCAAACTCGCCTTCAGATTTTGCAACAGCGGTTGCCACCGCTAAATCACCGGTGACATTGACCACCGTCCGCATCATATCAAGCGGGCGATCAAATGGCAGCAGGAAGCCGACAACAAGTGCCGTTTGCTCACCGCTGACACCGATTACGCCCAACACTGCGGCCAAGAGAAAGAGGCTTGCGCTTGGTACGGCGGCGGTGCCTATTGAGACAAGTGTCGTGGTAAGCGCTATCAGGCCATAATCAATCATATTCAATTGGATGCCAAAGGACTGGGCCGCAAAAACAGCAACGACGCCGACATACATACCTGTTCCATCCATATTAATGGTCGCGCCAAGTGGTATTACACTGGAGGCTACAGGGGGTTTGATCCCTAAATTTTCCTCGGCGACGGCCATTGTCACCGGCATTGTGGCACTGCTTGATGAGGTTGAAAATGCGATAAGCTGGGCGTCTATTATGTCTTTAAAAAAGCGGGTGGCGGGTAATTTAAGCATGAATTTAATGATGCCGCCATGTGTCACTATCATATGAAGGACAAAACCAAGCATTAACGTAAGGGTTAGCGGAATGACATCCGCCAGCGCATTAATTCCTTTTGCGCCAGTGGCCGCTGCAATCAGGGCAAATACCCCAAAAGGTGCCACTTCCATAATCAGGTGAATGATTTTTAACATTACTTCCGTTGTGCTATCCATAACATTGGCGAGAGGTTTGCCTTTGTCGCCAGCGAGCATAATYCCRGWACCRAASATAATAGCAAAAAAKATYACRGCCARRATATCRCCRTTYGCMARRGCKGCAAYGGGGTTTTTGGGTATAATACCCATCAATCTCTCACCCAGAGGCATAACAGGGGCCAGAAATTCTGCTGTTGCTCCCATCATATCTATGCCGACACCGGGCTGAATGAGGGCCGCAAGAGCAAGACCAATAATAATGGCAACCGCAGTTGTACCAATATAGAGGCCCATGGTTTTAATGCCGATTGAGCCCAGCTTTTTAGGGTCACCCATTGCGACAATACCAGAGACAAGTGTGACAAATACCAGCGGCACAACAATCATGCGGATCAGGCGAATGAATATGTCGCCAATCCATTTGATGTCAGCCGCACCTTCTCCCCAAATGCTGCCAGCGATAGCGCCTAAAACCAAAGCTCCTATAATACGTTTCCAAAGTGGTATTTTAAACCAGAAATTGCCCTTTTTGGATTTGGCATCAGCCTTATCTGTAGAAGTCATTTGTTTTCCCTATATTATATATATTTCCCTTTGAACAACATCTTATACATTATTTGATGTTAAGCCAAAGGGGCAAAGTTATAAAAGTATTTGTTTGGTGCTTTAGGGTCTGTGGACAATAAAGGTTAGAATCAAAGGGGGTAGAGTCATTGCTGTCCCATTTAAATGACAAATAAAGCGGCTTAAATCTTTTGTTTATGATATACTGGAGTTGCAAAAAATCTAGTTGTATCAAAGAGATCCAAGCCATGACACATCATAACACCATTCTTTCCCAAATCCTAAAACTAGTTCCCAAACATGAATTTAACACGCTCGCTAAAAAGCATGATGGCCCCCGCCGCAGTGATGCCATGAACCGCTGGACACAATTTATCGCCATGGCTACAGCCCAGCTTTCAGGCCGTGCCAGTCTGCGGGATATAGAGAG
>NVTJ01000037.1 GCA_002401545.1 Alphaproteobacteria bacterium | reverse complement strand
TGATGACCGGTGAATTTCTCGATGGTTTTACCTATTACCAGAATATTGGCACGCGGTCTAAGCCTGAATATGCCGCTGGCAAGCGGTTGCCATTTGTCATTGACCTGCAGGGGCTCGTTATTGCGGTAATGGACTGGGACAGGGACGGCGATGTGGACATGATTGTCGGACAGGAAGACGGCAGGGTTGCCCTGATTGAACATACCGGGAAAATTGACAAGGCTATGGATGTGCCACAATTCATACCGCCCCGCTTCTTCAAACAGCAGGCGGGTGCCATAATGTTTGGCAGTCTGGTGACGCCAGTGGGTGTTGATTGGGATGGAGATGGCGATGATGATATTATTGCTGGTAATACGGCTGGAAATATCGGTTTCATTGAGAATCTGGCAGGTGCTGGCAAAGAACCGGTTTTTGCTGCTAAACAGTATCTTAAATCTGATGGCGAAGTGATCCGTATTCAGGCCGGATACAATGGTTCCGTTCAGGGACCGTCTGAGGCCAAATGGGGTTATACAACATTATCTGTTGCTGACTGGGATGGGGATGGGTTGCTTGACCTGATAGTTAACTCGATCTGGGGCAAGATCATCTGGTACAGGAATGTTGGAACGCGCACGGCTCCTAAACTGGCAGCGGCGAAGGCCGTTGAAGTTGAGGCGGGCGGAATTGCCAAACCCAAATGGAACTGGTGGAATCCTGTGGCTAAGGAACTGGTAACCCAATGGCGCACAACCCCGGTTGCCTATGACTGGACAGGTGATGGTTTGACCGATCTGGTGATGCTGGATCAGGAAGGTTTTTTATCGCTGTTCCGCCGTGTTAAAGAGGATGGCACGCTGAAACTTTTACCCGCAGATCGTATATTTGTTGATGAGCAGGGCAGGGAACTGAAGCTTTCAAGGGGTGATAATGGCGCCAGCGGTCGCCGAAAACTTCATCTGGTGGATTGGGATGGTGACGGACGTGTTGACCTGTTGGCCGATGACCTTAAGACCAATGTACGTTTTTTCCGCAATATATCACAAAATAACAAACAAGTTGTTCTTAAGGATATGGGGCCGATGGATACAAGAATTCTTGCCCGACATACTACCAGCCCGACCACAGTGGACTGGGACGGGGACGGTATCCCTGAATTACTTGTGGGCGCAGAAGACGGGCGGCTCTATCATATGACAAACCTTGACTGGAAAAACAAGGGGGCCATTCATGCGAAGTAAGCTGTTTGTTCCGGGCACGCGTATTGAGCTATTCGCCAAGGCATTGAAGGGTCAGGCAGATGCAATTTCTTTTGATCTGGAAGATTCTGTGGTTGAAAACCGCAAGGCCGAAGCCCGCGATAATGTTGCCAGATTTTTATGCTCACCCGAAGTGGGCGCCAGTGATAAAATGATTATTGTGAGGGTTAACAATGGGGCCACGGCGCATTTTGAACCGGATATTCTGGCCATAACCCTGCCAGCATTGGACATGGTAAATTTGCCGAAGGTGGAATCTGCTGATGATATCTATACTGCTGTTGAAATTCTGGAGAAAGCCGAAAAGGCCAACGGGATTACCAAAGCGGTTCGCATACTTGCCAATATTGAAACACCCAAAGGCTTGCTATCCGCTATGGAAATTGCGGGGGCACATCCGCGTGTTGCCGGTTTGCAACTGGGGCTGAATGATTTGTTTGAATCCCTGTCTATCGACAGGCAGGATGCTAAAAATGTCCATGCGACCATGCTTGCCATGCGAATGGCTGCCGGGAGTGCCAAAGTTTTTGCTTATGATGGTGCTTTTGCTGATTTCAAAGATGAAAGAGGATTCCGTTCAGAGGCCGAAATGGCGCATCGATTGGGTTATTTGGGGAAGAGCTGCATTCACCCTTGCCAAGTGGCTGTCGCCAATGAAGTTTTTGTTTATAGTGATGATGATATTGCGTTTGCCTTGCGCGTGCTTGAGGAATACCAGATTGCCGCTGCAGATGGAGTCGGAGCCTTTACCATTGACGGAAAGATGATAGATCTTCCTGTCATACGGCGTGCAGAAGCCGTTGTCGCCGCCAGCCATCGCCCGCAAGAACAAAAACAACCAAATACTATTGTTTCTGATGAAAGCTAAGCTATTATGATAAAAGACCATCCCATTCCCTTAAGTCTTGATCTTCGTTTGAATTATCGGTTTATGACAGGCTGGTGTCTATGTGTGGCTGCTTTTCTATTGGCATTCAATCCTATAGCACATGCGGAAAGCCTGGTGTCCATCAAAACACACCAAATCGCCCCGTTATCCATTGACGATACAATCTCCCATATTCTGGTGACGGATGGTCAAGTGGTTGCCCTTGGTGATAATTCGGCCTGGGTTTTGAGCGATGGGGAAGAAAAATGGGTGGCTAAAGAATGGTCAGTGGACGGGAAGGTTTTAGGCGTGATTGGAGAAGGATCCCAGGCTTTTTTATTGCTTGGTTCTGAACAGAATGAGACCGTAACGCGGGTCGAACGGTTTTTGGCACTGGCCAATCCTGAGGATATGGCTGGTTGGCAACAAATTCCGTCATTACCAGTGTCACTTGTTTCGGCTCATGGGGCAATTCTTGATGATCATATTTTTGTGTTAGGGGACAGCCTTGATGGTGTGAGGCACTTGCTTTCTGTGGATCTGACAATAGAACAGCCGGAATGGATTTCCCATGATGCAGGGGCAATGATGACGGGCGTTGTGACGTCAATGGTCGCACAGAATGCCCTGATATTGGTGACTGTCAGGGATGACGCAACGGCGGGTGACAGACTGTTGCAATGGGGTGCCGGTGAGGGTTGGTCTGAACGGTCTGTTTTGTCTGGTACTGTGGTCGCGAACAGCGGTCGGGCAATGGGGCAGGGTCATGTGCTTTATATGATGAATGAGGGTGGCGCGGCAAAGTCTAAACTGATGAGTTTCTACACAATTACGGGATCCTGGGCAACCTATGGGGATATAGAGTCAGCAACGGCAAGTTATAGCGTGGGGTGGAAGAATGGCATTCTTTGGGGGCAGCCTGCGGCGGGCGGCTATGGCATTGATTTCTCATATGTGGATGTGGAAACAGGCAAGCAATTATTGCACTCCGTTGACTGGCTCGTTATTCTGATCTATCTGGTCGGCATGCTGGGGATTGGGCTGTATTTTTATATGCAACACGCTCAGGGTTCCAAGAGCGATTTCTTCCTTGGGGGCCGGTCAATTCCTTTTTGGGCGGCAGGAATAAGCCTGTATGCGTCCAATGCCAGTTCAATCAGCTATATTGCGGTTCCGGCAAAAGCCTTCGCAACCAACTGGCAATATCTCATGAGCAACCTTATTGTTATTGTGGGACTTATATTCGTTGCCATATGGATTGTCCCCATGCTGCGGCGGCTCAATCTGATGTCTATCTTTCAATATCTTGAGACACGCTTTCACCCCAGTATCCGGGTCTTGTCCAGCGCCCTGTATATTGTATTCCAGCTTGGCGGACGCATGACCATAATCCTTTTCCTGCCCTCAATGGCAATTGCGACCGTGACCGGGTTTGATGTGAGTTTATGTATTCTGATTATGGGGGGGATTACCATTGTCTATACGGTGCTTGGGGGGATGAAGGCGGTTATCTGGACTGACGTGATACAGTTGTTTGTCATGTTCGGGGGAACATTTTTTGCCATTGCATTTATTTTTATGATGCTTGATGGCGGGGTAGGGGAATTTTTCTCTGTTGCCATGGCAGATAACAAAATGGAACTGGTGGACTGGAGTTTCAACCTTACGGGGGCAACGGTCTGGGGGTTCATTTTCTTGATTACTTTTGATACAATTCTGACCTTTCCCAAGGATCAGGTTTTGATGCAACGGGTTCTGTCGACCAAAACGGCGAAGGATGCCAGCCGGTCCATATGGACATTTGCCGCCATTGTTCTTCCCGGCAGTGTGTTGTTTTATCTGGTCGGAACCGCACTTTATGTTTTCTATCAAAGTCACCCCGAAAGAATGGACCCCTCATTATCCATTGACGCAACTTTTCCGTTGTTTATTGCGGCGGAGCTTCCCATTGGTATCACCGGCCTGATCATTGCCGGTATATTTGCGGCTTCCATGTCAACGCTGTCCAGTATCCTCAATAGTGTTGCGACACTGGCCACGGTTGATTTTTACGAAAAGATTTTCACAAATTCAAGTGAGAAGATAACCATAAGATTTGCGGAAATTGCAACGGTTGTTGCGGGTCTGATTGGCATTAGTCTGGCCTTATTATTAACTCGCTTTGAGATTAAATCCTTGTTAGACTTGGCGTTGGAATTATGGGGGCTGTTGGGTGGAGGGTTTGCCGGGGCGTATACTCTGGGCATGTTTACCCGCAGGGCGAATTGGCAGGGTGTTGTGATCGGCGTTGCGGTAAGTATCATCGTAACACTGGGGGCGTGGATGGTTGATCTGGTTCATCCTTATTTCTATCTGCCGCTCTCTGTGTTTGTCTGTATTGTGGTTGGCTACGCAGCAAGCTGGCTCTTCCCGGCACCGGCGTCTCTTAAAGGCCTTACCATATATCAGGAAGATGTTTCGTAACGGAGAGAATGAAGAAATGAATACAAAATTTCTGAAGACGTTTGTGGCGGTAGTAGATTGTGGCTCGATGGCTGCCGCTGCCCGTGAACTGAATATTACGCCAGCAGCAGTAGCGCAGCAAACCCGCACACTTGAACGTCAGATTGGAGCGCCACTCATAAGGCGGTCCGGCCATACGGTTGTTGTGACCGAAGCCGGAGCCCGCATATTGGACCGTGCACGGACTCTTTTGAGGGATGTGGGAGATCTTCATACGGTTGCCATAGATGATTCCATTGGCGGCGAACTCCGGATCGGTGCGGGAGGTACCGCACTGACGGGAATTATGCCGGATATTCTGGCCCGTGTTATCAAGAAGTTTCCCCAGATTACCGTGTCCATTCGATCCGGTCTGTCCATTGATCTGCATAGAGCCGTGGAAAGCGGAGAACTGGATGCGGCTTTTGTGCTGGAGGCTCCCTTTGCCCTGAACAAGACCGTGAGCTGGAAACTGGTGCGCGAAGAACCACTGGTTGTTCTGGCACCTGAGAGCATGGCAGATTGTGATCCCCACGAACTTCTCGCGACCCAGCATCTGATCCGCTATGACCGACATTGGTGGGGCGGGCATCAGGTGGACGAATATCTGCGTGAGGCCGGTATTGTGCCCATTGAACGTTTTGAGCTTAATTCTCTGCATGCCATTGCTGTTATGGTGGATCGTGGTCTGGGTGTCGCTCTTGTCCCTGACTGGGCACGGCCCTGGCCCGAGGATCTGAAAGTGGTATCTCTTCCGTTGCCACTGGCATGTGCGCCGCGCCGGGTTGGTGTGGTCTGGTGCCGGTCATCGATCAGGATTCGTCTTCTCAAGGCATTCATCGAAGAAATCTGAAAGATAGAAATTAAAGTCTCATTTTATCCACCAGCTGTATTCGCGGGCCGTAAACAACAAAATGTAACGTCTGAAGATACCATGTAGGGCTTTTATTTATGTGGTTGATGGCTAAAATATTGAACGATAGGGAAGGCTTCGCATGCGGTGAAGAATCTTCAGCTATGTAGTTACGGTTCGCATAAACAACCATACTTAAAAGCAAGCGATCCGATGATTTATTGCAAAAATGTAACAGGAGGATTTCCAAATGGATGTAAAAACCCAACATTCTTTATTTAGAGGCAAGCTGCCGACATTGTTGTCGACGTTGATAGTTTCAATGTTGTTCGCATCAGCGTCAGCAGTATCTTATGCCGCAGACGAAGAAGCCGCTGAAGAAGCAGATTTTGAAGAAGTTATCGTAACTGGCTCACGTACAGGTAAAGCCCTGAATAAAATTCCGGGTGCCGTCAGCATTATTAGTGAATCTGAAATTGCGCGTGATCTGTCGCTTACTTCCGACCTTACCGCCATGCTGTCAAGAACAGTTCCAGGCTATGGTCAGTCAAAACAGCAAATGGACAGACGCGGTGAAACTCTGCGTGGTCGTACAGCTTTACGTCTGCTTGATGGGGTTCCTCAGGGGTCTCCGCTACGTGATGGTAGTCGCGATAGTATCTTTACCGATATGGGTATCATTCAGCGTATTGAGGTCATTAACGGCCCTTCCGCCACAGAAGGTATTGGTGCATCTGGTGGTATTATCAACTATATCACTAAAACCCCAAAAGAAAATGGGACTTCGGTGCAGATATCCACACAATATCGTTCACAATTCCATACGGACAGTGATAGCTGGCGTGTTGCGGTGAATGCTTCCCATAAAACGGATGATTATGATATTCTGGTTGCTGGTTCCTTTGCGGAAACGGGAATTGCTTATAGTGGCGATGGCAATACGATAGGTATCGGTACAAGTGGTTCCGACAGAGATTCAAAAGGTAATAACCTGTTTATTAAAGCGGGCGCAAATTTTGGCGATGGTGATGAGCAGCGTATTGAAATTTCCCATAGTCGTTTCATACTTGAATGCCAGTGTCGTTACAGTATTTTGATCGAATTCCCTGAGTTCAACGGCCATCTTGATCACGGGGTTCCCATTAAGTCACAAAAGAAACAGCCTCTTGGTTCAAAAGCGTCCTTCAATGATTTTGTACAGACAACATTGACCTATACTAATAATGATTTGTTTGGCGGTGCCTTGCAAATACAACTTTATGATGCGGATCAGGCCATGCGCTTTCAAGCAGAACTATCTGGCAGTAAGCAGGATCCTCTGTTTGCGCCAGTCGGCACACTTCTTGAACAATCAGAAATTACTGCTCAGAAAAAAGGCATTCGTTCATCATGGAGTACAGATTCGCTCTTTGGAAGTGAAGGAATTGGGTTGCAAGTGGGTGCGGATTTAGTTGAAGATATTGCCCAGCAGAGATTTGCTTTGACGGATCGTGTTTGGGTTCCTCCTATGGAATATACCAGTTTTGCGCCCTTTGCACAGGTATCTATCGATATGGATTCCTTTACGGTTTCCGCCGGGGTTCGGTATGAAGATGGAACTCTGAATATTGAGGATTTCACAACCTCATATTTCCGTAAGCGTAAGTTTGTTAATGGTGGTAAAATCAACTATGGTGAATGGTTGCCAAATTTTGGTGCAATCTGGCGCGTGAGTGATCAATGGTCGGTATTTGCATCATATTCCAAGGGCTTTACCCTTCCGAATGCTGGTTTTGCGCTACGTAAAATTTCATGTAATACTGCTCCTATAGTAGAAGGCTGTCCCAACGATACGCCAACATCAGTAACTGACCTTGGTGATCTGGATGCCATCATTATCGATAATGTTGAGGTCGGCTTTAGCTGGACCGGCGAAGATGGGAAATTTGGTGTTTCCATATTTGAGTCAACATCGGATTTAGGAGATGGGGTTAAAGTCGTAGATGGTGAGTTTCAATTAGACCGCTCACCGCAGGAAATTCAAGGTATTGAAATTTCTGGATCCTATAACCTTTCTGAAGATATTTCTCTAACTGCTGTTTATTCCAGTATAACTGGTAAGACGCCGTTTGTTCAAGATGGTCCGCTTGATAAGGATCTCAGTGTGTTTAACCTTAACCCCAATAAACTCAATGCTTCATTAGACTGGCAGTTCTCGCCAGAGGGTAACGTTGTCTTAGGCGCACAAAGGTTCTTTAACCGGGACATTAATGAGGGCAAATCGGGAGAAGAACATATTAAAGGGGCGACGCTCTTTGATCTAGCCGTTAATTATCAGGTTGGGGAAGGTACATTGTCTCTTGGTATTGATAACCTTCTGGATAAAGTTTATTTTCCTCCTACAGCACAGGTATCGTTCTATAAGAACTATATCCTTGGCCGTGGACGCGAAGTATCTATTGGTTATACCGTTAAATACTAAACTGATCTAATTGATCGTCGGCCTTTTGATATAAGAGGCCGGCGATAATTTTTTCCGGCTGGCTTCAGGCCACCTTTTTTTATCCCTTGAACTGCGCTACAATTGAGAACACTCCCTAGCAGTTATCAGGAAATACAAAGTATGACGCAAAAAAAGACGGGCCCCGCGCATCAACAGACACCGGGACGATTTAACAAACGCACATCCCCGTTCACAGGGGCTCCAGACCCGAAAAAGTCCGAATTTGTTCAGCCCCATACCATAAGCCATCATCTTCCCGCCCCCGGCATAACGCCGGCATGGCCGTTTCAGAATATAGGCAGTTGGATGGTTGATATTGACGATAATATAGAGGCCTGGCGGGCGGGCATGAAACTATGGCGTGCCGAGCATCTCATCCGAATTGGCTATGATGATTCAGAATATCGCCGGCACGAACTTCTCTGGTCACAAAGTAATTTTATCCATACCCAGATGATGATGGAAGACCGTTATATTTACGACGTGGAGACCGGCGAATATACGGTGAATAAATATCTTGATGATCTGGAGGCGCGCTACGGCGGTATTGACAGCGTTTTGCTGTGGTATATTTATCCCAACATCGGTATTGACAACAGTAATCAGATAGATTTGGCTCATGACCTGCCCGGGGGCATTGAGGGTTTGAAAAAGCTGATTACCGATTTTCATGCCCGGGGGGTAAAAGTTTTCCTGCCCACCATGCCCTGGGATAATGGAACGCGGGATTCCGGCGTGGTTGATTATGAAGAAATTACGAAACTCGCCGCCGAGGTGAAGGCCGATGGCATCAATGGCGACACCTATTTTTCCGTACCCCGGGCCTTCCGCGAGGCCTCTGACGCCACCGGGCATCCTGTTGTGTTACAGCCGGAAACCACGCCGCTGGCTGACGATCATATCATGTGGAATAATCAGAGTTGGGGCAAGCTTACCCGGACCATAGTCCCCGGCGTGGCCAAACTCAAATGGCTTGAGCCACGCCATATGGTTAATGTCGAAAACCGCTGGGGCCGGGACCGGACTGATGATTTTCAATATATTTTCTTTAATGGTATCGGATATGTTGCCTGGGAAAATGTCTGGGGAATATGGAATCAGTTTACCCTGCGCGCGGGCGAAACACTGCGCCGTATTTCCAGGATTTATCGTAAATTCCCTGACCATCTGGCAAGTCAGGATTGGGAACCCTATACAACGACTATACAATATGGTGTTTTTGCTACGGCTTTCCCGCTTGCAGGTACAACTCTTTGGACAGTAATCAATCGAAATGAATATGAATTGTCTGGTGACCAGCTTGTGGCATCTCATCATGAGGGAAGACGTTATTTTGACATATGGAATGGCGTAGAGTTAACCCCACGAATAGAAAATGGTGAGGCTATAATTGATTTGACGCTGGAAGCCGAAGGCTATGGCTGTGTATTAGGGTTGAATGAAGGCGTAGAAGTAGTAGCTCTTTCAGAATTTCTGGCAGAAATGAAAAAACTTGCAGAGGTTCCTTTACAAAGCCTGTCAAATATCTGGAAGTCGTTGCCGCAGGAAATTGTACCCATTGAACCCACAAAGCCAGTTAAAACGGCACCCGTGGGCATGGTGCTTATCCCCGCAGGAGTTTTTGATTTTCGCGTTAACGGTATTGAGGTAGAGGGCTTTATATGGGACGGTCTGGATYTCCAGTATCCTTGGGAAAATAGCGCAAGGCGTTACCACCAGCATAGAATGGATATGGATGCCTTTTATATTGACCGTAATCTGGTGACCAATGCAGACTATTTGGAATTTATTGAAGCAACTGGATATTACCCCGCAGATAATCAAAAATATCTTCATGACTGGCAGGATGGAAGGCCACAGACGGGATGGGATAACAAGCCTGTAACCTGGGTATCACTTGAGGACTGCCGGGCTTATGCCGCCTGGGCCGGGAAACGCCTGCCCCATGAATGGGAATGGCAATATGCGGCTCAGGGAATTGATGGCCGTCTGTTTCCCTGGGGCAATGACTGGCATGATAATGCCGTCCCCAAGATGGAAAGAGGCCGGGATTTGGTGCCGCCGGAGGATGTGGGTATGCATCCCGAAGGAGCCAGTCCGTTCGGTGTTCTGGACCTTGTTGGTCATGTATGGCAATGGACGGATGAATTTATAGACGAGCATACACGTACGGCTTCTCTCAGGGGAGGTTGTTCATATAACCCGACAACATCACACTGGTATTTTCCACAAGCCTATCAGCTTGATCAACATGGAAAATATTTGCTTATGGCACCCTGTAAGGACCGGGCGGGTCTTTTGGGTTTCCGTTGTGTCGTTGACACATACAATGGGTAATATGCTGAATTCAGGATTAAAATATTTATGAAGATAGATTTTGTGAAGTTTGAGAATAGGGGAGCAGGCTTCTTATTATATATTATCTCGGCTATTCTCGTTCAACGAATGTATTTGGGACGGTCACGATTATGAGTAAATCATCAGAACATCCGCCAAGTAAAAGATCAGGCTCCCCTGGTCCTCTCAGTGGTATTCGTGTGCTTGATTTAAGTGCCTATATTGCGGGGCCGTATGGATGTACTCTTTTGGCTGATCAGGGGGCGGATGTGGTGAAGATTGAAGCGCCGTCTGGTGATAATTTACGCAAATATCCTTCTACTCTGGAGGAAGAGAGCAGAGCATTCATAGGCCTTAATCGTAGTAAACTTGGATTGGTCCTTGACCTCAAGGCACCAGAGGGGCTATCGGCCCTGCTGAGACTGGTGCGAAAAGCGGATGTTCTGGTACATAACTTCCGCCCTGGCGCCTCGGAGCGTCTCGGGATTGATTATGAACTATTGCAGCAGATAAATCCTCGTTTGATTTACTGTGCTGTTTCGGGGTTCGGGGAAACTGGCCCGTTGAAGAACAAAGCCGGATTTGATCAATTATTGCAGGTCATGACCGGTATGTGCACCATGCAGGGCAAGAGAGAGGGTAAACCCGAACTCATTTATGGCTCAGTCGTCGATTATTACGCCGCTGCATTGGTGGCCGGCGGCGTATCATCTGCCCTATATGAGCGGGAACGCAGCGGGCTTGGTCAGATGGTCAGTATTTCACTTTTGCGCAGTGCGATGGCAATGCAATCAGCGCGACTGGTGTGGGCGGAGGGTGAACCAAAGGATATTGGCCGCGATTTTCGTTCCGGCGGTGTTTCAGGCATTCACCCCACCAGGGAAGGCTATCTTTACCTGTCTGCCAACACCGATAATTTTTGGGCGGCCCTTTGCACAAAAGTTAACTTGCCGGATCTGGCCGGTAATGAGCGTTATAACACCGTACGGAAGCGGGCGGCGCATGCGTCCGAGATTGTACCACGATTACATGAAGAACTTCGCGCCCGCAGTGCATTGGAGTGGGAAGAATTTTTGGGTGATGAAGTGCCTTGTGCCGCTGCAAAGCCTGTTGAGGACTTGTTTGAAAACCCTCAAGTGCTTGCAGAAGACGTGGTGACGGACTTTGATCACCCTCTGGTTGGTCACTACCGTGGACTGTCAAGGGCCATAAAGTTCAGCCGCACACCGGGGCCGGATTCATTTGCCGCGCCCACTATGGGTCAACATTCGGAGGCTATTCTGAAAGATGCGGGCTGTACGAAAGAAGAACTCCGGAAATTACATAAAAAGGGTATCAAACGCTAACCCATGCGGTGGTCTATCGTCGGGGTTCATTGTTAAAATCGGAGAATTATGTCAAAAAATAATATAAATATTGTTGTGGTCGGAAGCATTAATTGTGACATCACCACCTATATAAACGAGTTCCCCAAACCACATGAAACGATCATGGCGGATCGAACGTCGGTTTCTGTGGGTGGCAAGGGACTTAATCAGGCTGTGGCAGCCGCGCGGGCAGGGGCTGACGTCGCTATGGTGGCCTGTATTGGTGATGATCAATTTGGCACGCAAGCGATGAAATATCTGTCAGAAAACGGGGTTTCTGTGGATTATGTCACTTGCCGGGATGATGTTGTCACCGGGACCGCCGCCATATTTGTTACCAGTAACGGTGAAAATATGATTGCGGTTTCGCCGGGCGCCAATGCCAGACTGACGCCGCGCCTAGTGGAAGAAGCCCATGATTTAATCGCCTCTGCCGATGTTTTGATCGTTCAACTGGAAACACCTCTAAATTCAATAGAAATGGCCTTGAAGATTGCAAAAAAGGCAGGCGTTAAAACTATATTAAACCCGGCTCCCGCCAATTCGGATGTTATCAACCTGTTGCCGCTAGTGGATATTGTGACCCCTAACGAAACCGAAACAGAGGTATTGACAGGGATTTACCCTGATAGTGCCGAGGCAACTGAAAAGGCTGTGCAGGCATTTCACGATATGGGTACGGATGGGGTCATCATCACCAAGGGAAAAGATGGATGTGCCATTTCCATTGCGGGACATCGTTTGGACCTTGGCACATTTAAAATTGATATGATTGATTCTACTGGCGCGGGAGATGTGTTTAACGGGGTTTTTGCGGTTGGTCTTTCGCGGAAATATAACCATGAGAAAGCGGTGCGACTGGCCTCAGCAGCAGCAGCAATTTCTGTTACGCGCCCGATGGCACAGGATGCGGCACCCTTTGCATCTGAGATAGAAGAATTTCTGGCTAAATATCATTGATGACGTAAAGATACAGTCGCCAGAGTAAAATTAATCATTGCCGAATAAATTCTTAGGGTCAGGACCACTTATTTTTATCACGGCAGTGACAATAATATTTTCGAGGGCAATGCCATTGCTTTTATGACGGATACTATTGCAGGTGATGATTTTTTCAACATCAGAGGCTAATAGCTTTTCATAGGCATCTCCGGCGAATATACCATGAACACCAATGCAGACCGGTGGTTTCATTCCGGCATCTTTCAGATGCGCTGCCGTTGTAATCATGGTGCCCGCAGTTGAAATAATATCATCAATCAGAACAGGGGTATGATTACGCCAGTTCGCCAGATCGGGAATGGAAACCTCTACATCCCTGTCACCACGGCGGGTTTTCGTCAGAATTATAAATGGGGCGGTGGCTTTTTTAGCAACCTCAGAAACCCATTGTTCGCTTTCCTTATCCGGCCCGATCAAAAGCGGATGATTAATATTAGCCCTGATCCATTCTGCAATCAGGTCATTGGCATGGATGGCCATGCTGGGTATGGAATATATCTCATTCAGTTTTTCATGGCGGTGAAGATGGGGATCAATTGTTACCAGCCAATCAACCATCTGAGACAGAAATGCAGCAAATATATCGGCGGTCACGGCTTCCCCGTCCTGAAATTCCTTGTCCTGGCGCATATAGCCAAGATAGGGGGCCACAAGGCCGATGCTGCCCGCGCCCATTTTCCGTGCCGTATGGGCAAAAAACATCAGAGCCATGATCTTCCGGTCGGGATTGTCAAGGCCGCAGACAATGATGACATCCTGCCCCTGCACCGGGCTGTTCAGCCTGACATAGGATTCGCCGTCCGGAAACTGCCGAACGGTGACATCGCCGCGCTGCATATTCTTTTCGCCGGCAATGCTGTTGGCGATGGCCTCAAAGCCGGGAAAAGAAAAAACGATGGCCATGGTTATTCTTCTCCCAATTGAATGATGTGATTACCTTCTTCAAGGTAATTCAGGCTATAGGACAAGGCACCCGGTGAATTGGCGTGAATGCTGTAAAGCGGGGTGCCTTTTTCCAGTCTTTCCCCAAGCTTGATATGAAGATCAACGCCTGCGGCTTTTTCATAGGGCGCGCCGGCAAGTTTGGCGATCCTGGCAATTTTCCGGTTATCAATGGCTATGACGATTCCGTCACGTTTGGCCTGAATAGTGTGTTTATGCCGGGATTCCGGGATGTCCCTCATGCCGCCCTGCGCCTCACATATGGCCTGAAATTTTTTCCAGGCCCGGCCACTTTCAAGAATCTCCCGCGCAATGCCCAGGCCCTGTCCTTCTGTCACATCCGGTGAAAACTCAAGGATAAATCCTGCCAGGGTTATGGCCCGGTCCCGCAGATCGCCGGGGGCCTTTTTATCACCCCGTAAAACCGCGACCAGATCCCGGGCCTCAAGTGCCGGCCCAATGCCGCGCCCGACCGGGGAGGTGCCATCACTAATGTATGTCCTCACATAGAAATCAAGTTCACGGGCCACCGTTGCCATATAATTCTCCAGCATTTTCGCCGTTTTAATATCACGTATTTTTGCCGTGGGGCCAACGGGAATATCGATCAGGATATGGTTGGAGCCTGCGGAAATTTTCTTGGAAAGGACCGAGGCAACAAGCTGTCCTTCGCTGTCCAGATCCAGTGCCTTTTCCACCTGAATCAGAAGGTCATCTGCCGGGCTGAGGTCAATGGACCCGCCGCCGACGATACAGCCGTTTTCCTGTTCCACAACCCGGCGCATGGCCTTTATATTCAATTCCACCGGGGCAAGGACTTCCATGGTATCCGCTGTTCCCGCCGGAGAGGTTATGGCACGGGAAGATGTTTTGGGAATGGTCAGGCCATAGGCCGCGACGATGGAAACAATGATCGGGGTTGTCCTGTTTCCCGGCAAGCCGCCAACGCAATGTTTATCGACAATAAGGTCAGATCCCCAGTCGATCCTCTCCCCCACATCAATCATGGCGCGGGTCAGGCTGACAATTTCCCGGTTATTCATGCGCCCCCCGGCACAGGCGCTGAGGAAGGCCGCGATATGGATGTGGGAATAGCGTCCGGCGGCAATATCCTCGATAATTTCATGTATATTACCCGCCGAAAGGCTGTTGCCGTAGATTTTTGACCTGACATGGCTTAAGGAGGATACCTGTTTGGCATGGGTCACGGTGATCCGGTCTTTTTCCCGGGCGCCCAGCATGTCCCAGGCATATTCCGACAGGCTGGCATGGCCTTTTTTCAGCATATCCGACTTGATGGTATGCAGGGTGGCAATGACGAAGCGCCTGTTCAGCGTAACCCGGACACGGGCAGGGGCCGTTAACCCTTCGGACCGGCAGACATGGCAGTCTTCACGCATATAGATGACGGCTTCCTTGTAGCTGTCAATCCCCAGTCTGCTGAGATATAATGTGTTATCCTGTTGTACCATCACAGTTCCTCATGATGCAGATATTTAGGGATACAGACATTCCAGCCGAATTTATCCTCGATTTTGTCTTTGAGGGATCGTGATGCTTCAACTTCGCCGTGGGTGATGAAAGTTTTATCCGGGGCGGATTTAAAATTGCCGAGCCAATCCAGTATCTCCTGATAATCCGCATGGGCTGATGTATTGCCCATAGATTCTATACGCGCCCGGACCGGCCACATCTGTCCATGTATTTTAATTTCTTTTTCGCCCCGGAGTATGCGGTCGCCCCTTGTGCCGCCAGCCTGAAAGCCGGTAAAAAGAATGGTATTTTTTCTGTCGCCAAGATAATTCTTCAGATGATGTAAYWSGNRMSMSCYTGYKKMYWTGMYRMTGGCTGAAATGATCACTGAAGGCACCTTCTGCCTGCCCAACGCTTTGGATTGTTCAACTGTTTTTGTATATGTGGCAATATTACACACTTTGGCGCATTCTTTTTCTGACAGTCGATGATCATGGGCATGCAGATGCATCAGTTTAGTGGCATTAATTGCCATGGGGCTATCCAGAAAAATGGGAACATTGGGAATTTGTCCCTTTTGTTTCAGCTCATGGATATAATAAAGCAGGCTTTGGGTCCGGCCAACAGCGAAGGCCGGAATTAAGACGGTTCCGCCTTTTGCTGTCGTTGTTGTGATGATCTCCCCTATGGTTTCCAGAGGGTTTGATTTACTATGCAGCCTGTTGCCATAGGTTGATTCTATCACCAGATAATCCGCTTGCCCGAAATGTTCCGGCGCCACCATGACCGGATCATGCGGGCGGCCCAGGTCGCCTGAAAAAACAATGGTTTTCCGGCCATTGTCTATTTGAACAAGGGAAGCGCCCAATATGTGACCTGCGTGTTTGAGCTTGAACTTCAGACCATTGTCCATTGTGATAAAATCATCAAATTTCACCGGATGAAAAAATTCAAGCGCCGTTCGGGCATCTTTCTGGCTGTAAAGCGGTTTGGCCGGTGTATGACGGGTGTAACCGTATTTATTGGCCCGCCGGGCATCTTCTTCCTGAAGATAGCCGCTATCCGGCAACAGAATGGCGCAAAGATCACGGGTTGCTTCGGAACAATAGATTTTGCCGCGAAACCCCTGTTTAACCAGCAGGGGGATATAGCCGCTGTGATCCATATGGGCGTGGGTCAGCACCACCGCATCCAGCGCCGCCGGGTCAAGGGGAAGGCTGGCCCAATTCCTCAGCCTTAAAGCTTTATGGCCTTGAAACAAGCCGCAATCAATCAGTATTTTGCCATTGTTTTCTTCCAGCAGATATTTTGAACCTGTTACCGTTTCTGTGGCCCCCAGAAATCTTAACCTCATCATTGCGCCTCATCTGTATAACGAACTAAAATCAGAACTTCTTGATTATGTAGCATAAATACCCGGCGCGTTACTAAATTTTCCACTTTATTAAATCCTTGCCGGATATGAATGATTGACGATATAATTGGCAATATCACTTTAAGTTTTTCATATAAAAGAGGTATCTTATGTCAATGGAACAGTCTCCCTGTTTGTGGTTATGGTGAACCTCCGGCCAGATAATACCGTAAAGAGTCAGGGCGGGGGGCAGCCCTGGCATATGATTTCGGTCAGTTCCGTCATGGAGAAATGCGGGACCAGGGCAGGCGGCCTAACGATCAGGGAAGCGCAGCAGCGTCTGACGGCCTATGGATTAAACCGGTTGCCTTCCCCCAGGCCGCGCAGTGCAATGGCGCGGTTTCTGGCACAGTTCAACAATGTCCTGCTTTACGTCCTGATTGGGGCGGCTGTGGTGACGGCGCTTCTTGGCCATTGGGTTGATACCGGTGTTATTGCCGGTGTGGTGATCATCAATGCCATCTTTGGCTTCATTCAGGAAGGCAAGGCGGAGAAGGCTCTGGAGGCCATACGCGTCATGTTGTCCCCACAGGCCCGCGTCAGGCGTGACGGCCATGTCCTGACCGTTCCCGCTGAAACGCTGGTTCCGGGTGATATTGTGCTGCTTCAATCAGGCGACCGGGTACCCGCAGACCTTCGCCTGTCAGAGATCAGGAGCCTTCAAATTCAGGAATCGGTTTTGACCGGCGAGTCAGAGGCCGTGGAAAAAATGACGGAACCGGTCGCCCGGGAAACGGAGCTGGGAGACCGCAGCCCCATGGCTTATGCCGGAACCCTTGTGACTTACGGCAAGGGCACCGGTATCGTTGTCGAGACCGCTGACCATACCGAGATCGGTCAGATCAGTTCCCTGCTGGCAGAGGTCCAGAGCCTCACCACACCCCTGTTGCGCCAGATAGGTGTGTTCAGCCGTTGGCTTACGCTGGCGATCCTGATCATTGCCGCCGCAACTCTGCTCTTTGGCTTTCTGGTTCAGGGCAATGCGCTCAATGAAATGTTTATGGTGGCTGTTGGCCTTGCCGTTGCGGCAATTCCTGAAGGACTGCCACCGGTTATGACCATCACGCTGGCGATCGGTGTCACCCGCATGGCCCGGCGCAATGCCATCATACGCAGGCTTCCTGCCGTTGAGACTCTGGGCGCTGTCACGGTCATCTGTTCCGATAAAACCGGCACATTGACCCGTAACGAGCTTATGGTTCAAACCATCGTTACCGCCCGTCAACACTATGAGGTCACGGGCCGGGGGTATGCCCCTGTGGGAGAATTCCGCATTGATGGTAATCCCGTGAGCGCCCGCCAACATCCAGACCTTGCCGCCGCTGCCCAGGCCGCTATTCTGTGTAATGATGCAGAATTGAATCCGTTGGAGGGGCATTGGAGGCTACAGGGAAACCCGACCGATGGTGCCCTGTTGGCGGCTGGAATAAAGGCAAAGCCTGATATGGATTTTGTGCGGCAGTCCCAGCCGCGTACCGACCTGATCCCCTTTGAATCTGTTCACAAGTTCATGGCGACCCTTCATCACGATCATGAGGGACAGGGCTATATATATGTTAAAGGCGCCCCGGAGAGAATTCTGGAGATGTGCAGTTCCCAGCGCAGCAATGGCGCGGATCTGGCGTTGGATACGCCTTACTGGCTTGAACAGATTGAGGCGATGGCGTCAAAAGCGCAGCGGGTCATTGCCATCGCCTGCCGTCTGACTGACCCTGAACATCTGAATCTGGGTTTTAAGGATGTTGAGACAGGATTGACCATGATGGCCATGTTTGGCCTGATGGACCCCCCGCGCAGTGATGCCATTGAAGCGGTCAGGAAGTGCCGGAATGCCGGCATTCAGGTCAAGATGATCACCGGAGATCACGGGACAACCGCCCGGGCAATTGGCGCGTATTTTGATCTTGGCAAGGATCATCCTGTCGTAACCGGCAAAGATCTGGATGCCCTGTCAGAGGAGGATTTTGCCACCGCAGCCAGTGAGGCTGACATATTTGCCCGTACGACGCCGGAGCATAAACTGCGGCTGATCTGCGCCCTTCAAGCCAGAGGTCATGTGGTGGCGATGACCGGGGACGGCGTTAATGACGCGCCGGCTCTCAAGCGCGCCGACATTGGCATTGCCATGGGCTGTAAAGGCACCGAGGCGGCGAAAGAAGCGGCGGAGATGGTCCTTGCCGACGATAATTTCGCGGCTATCATGCATGCTGTGGAAGAGGGGCGGACCGTCTTTGACAATTTAAAAAAGAGTATTCTGGTGCTTCTGCCCACAAGTATCGGTGAGGCGCTGACTATTCTTGCCGCTGTCCTGTTTGCTCAGGCGCTTCCCATCACACCGGTGCAAATCCTGTGGGTAAATATGATTACAGCGGTCACCCTGGGCGTTGCTCTTGCTTTTGAAGCCACCGAAGCCGGCGTCATGACGCGCCCGCCGCGCGCGCCCGATGCGCCGATCCTGTCCGGCTTCCTCATATGGCGGATTATCTTTGTATCAATATTGCTCTCGCTGGGAACTTTTGGCCTGTTCAAATGGGAACAGGCCTTTGGCGCCAGTCTGGATGTCGCCCGAACTGTTGCGGTCAATACACTCGTTGCCGGTGAGATTGTCTATCTGTTCAACTGTCGCCGGATTATTGACAAGTCCTGGACCTGGGATGGTCTGTTCGGGAGCCGTCCTGTCTTGATCGCGGTCGCCCTTGTTATGGGGTTTCAGCTTCTTTTCACTTATTTGCCGGTCATGCAGGTAATTTTCCATACCACGTCAATTGGTTTTGAATCCTGGGGGCGGATTATCCTGTTTGCTCTTGGTCTCTTCATCCTTGTGGAGATAGAAAAGACTGTGGCCCGGCGTTACCTAAAGCAGGGTTAAGGTCTTGACATAATATTCCGAGAGATCAGCGGCGGGCATATTGGTCAGGTTTTTTGCGTGATGAAGGGTGATTTTATCCTGTCCCTCCGGCGACAGGTTATCCCGAATGATATGATAAATCTCATCCGGGGCGATCACCACCATCGCATCATATTTTGCTTGAGTATTTGCCTCGCTGAGGAAATCCGCCAGTTTTTTCAGAAATGTCAGGCTGGCCTGTTGTTTGAAGCTGGCCGGGTCTTCAACGGCATAACGGACTTTTGAGGCAAAGCCCTGACCATGACCGGGTCTTTCTGATTTCAGGTCACGTTCATGCTTTCGGGCATCCTTGTCATCAAGGGCGTAAATTTCCCGCAGGTTCTTATGTTCCGGTATCCACCCAAAGATTTTTGCCTTGGCACTGTCGGCAGTTAAAATCCAGGTTTTTTTCTTATGCATCGGCATGAGGATGGTCTCCTGTCTTGTATGTTGCAACCGGACTATTTTATATGATCCGTGTAAAGCTGGATTGATCTTGATCAAAGAGTAGAATATCATGGTCCTGATCCTTATAATCTTTCCTTGCTGACATTTTTTTATTTATAGAGAGAAAATCATGAAAAAATTCATGAAAAGAGCAGTTATTTTGCCGTTAATTTTTATTATCGCGTTGTTGATCGTGATTATTGCTGTCAAATCCAGACCGGCCATTGAACATGAGGAACTGCAGTTTGCCACCAGAACAGTAGAGGTTATTACCGCCCGCAAACTTCCTTTTCGGGCGCGAGCCATGGCCTATGGTCATGTGGAACCCGTAGTTTTACTGAAAGCCAGAACCGAGATCAGCGGCAAGGTCAGCTATATCCACCCCGATTTGAAAAAAGGGGCCAGTCTGGCCAAAGACACGGTGGTGTTACGCATTGAACCGACGACCTTTGAATTTTCCCTGGATCAGAGCAAGGCCGGATTGACCAGCAGCCAGTCTTCTCTGAAGCAATTGGATGTGGAGGAGACAAGCAGCCGGCGGTCTTTGGATATTGCCCGGAAGAATCTGGATATTGGTCAAAAAGAACTGGACCGTTTTCTGATCCTTTGGGAAAAACGGGTCATTACCCGCTCAACGCTGGACGGGGAACAACAAAAAGTTTTACAGCTCAGTCAGCAGGTCGAGGAACAGGAGGGTAAACTCGCGGCCTTTGCCAGCCGCCGCGCCGCCATCAAGGCGCAGATTAAAAAATCCAGGGTTCAGCTTGCTCAAAGTCAGGACACATTGGGGCGCACTGAAATTTCACTGCCTTTTGATGCCCGTATTGGCACGGTATCTGTCGAAAAAGGTGAATTTGTCGCCGTCGGCAGCCTGTTGTTTGAAGCCTTGGGTATTCAGGCGGTTGAAGTCAGTGCCGCGCTGCCGGTAAGTCAGTTTTCTCCCCTGATTGCGGGGCTTGGCAAAGATGTGCTTAATCTGCAAAGGCCGGAAGATTTTCAACGGGCTTTCTCACAAATGCAGATCGGGGCGAATGTCAGTCTGGTTGGTGATAAACGGGCGCAGGCAAAATGGCAGGGCAAATTTTTACGTATTGGCGAATCCATTGATCCTACGCGTAATACTGTCAGTCTGGTTGTTGCCATCAATAATCCTTACGAGAATATCATTCCCGGCAAACGTCCGCCGCTGTTAAAGGGCATGTTTGTGGCCGTTGAATTTTTTGCCCCGGTGCGGGAAATGATGGTTCTTCCCCGCAAGGCCCTTCATCAGGGGCGGCTTTACGTGGCCAGCCCGGGTAATAAACTGGAAATACGCCCGGTAAATATTCTCCATAAACAGGGCCAGCTGGTTGTTATCGACGGGGGTATCCGCGAAGGCGAAAGGATTATCATCACCGATGTTATTCCGGTCATTGAAGGCCTGCCCCTCAATCCCATACCGTCGGCTGATTATGAAAAGCAACTGGCAAAAGATGCTTTAGGTGATTTTGGCCAAGTTGATTTTGAAGAGAGAGACGGCGAATGATCCGCTATTTCGCGGCACATCCCACCATCAGTAATATCCTGATGATGGCCATCATTGCTATCGGGCTTAATTCACTGTGGTCGCTGAACAAGGAATCCTTCCCCTTGATCAAGCCCAGCAAGATACAGGTCACGGTTGCTTATCCCGGGGCCAGTCCGGCTGATGTTGAAGATGGCATTTGCAACCCGCTGGAAGATGCCACAGATGGCATCAGCTTTCTTAAAGAACAGGAATGTGATGCCCGCGACAATATGGCTATTTTTACCCTGGAGATGCAGGAAGCAGGCAACATCCGCGAGTTTGCCGATGATATAAATACGGAAATTGATGCCATCCAGAACTTTCCCGATAATATAGAAGACCCGGTGATCAAACAGCTGGGCCGGATTAACGCGGTGGCCAATATTGCCCTTACTTCCGTTAAACTGACCCTCAGCGAGTTAAAGACCCTGGCGGAATATTACCGCGACCGGCTGATCGCCATGCCGGAAATT
>NVTJ01000036.1 GCA_002401545.1 Alphaproteobacteria bacterium | reverse complement strand
AACTGGCGGGCGGATATATTAACACATACCCGAAAAGGCGGCATATCCATCTCCTGCCATTTTTTAGCCTGCAGGCAGGCCGTCGATAGAATCTTTTGTCCCAGCGCCAGTATCAAATCAGATTTTTCAGCGATGGGAATGAATTGCATGGGCGGGATCATTCCCTTTTCGGGATGCTGCCAGCGGACCAGAGCCTCAGCCCCGGTAATGCTGTTATCAAGGCTATTCAGGAGGGGTTGGTAATGTAATATAAATTCATCGTTGCGGATGGCTTTTTCCAGATCAATTTCAATCTGCTTTTCGGCTTTTGCCTGCGCGTCCATCTCGGGGTTATATAACCGGTAGATATTTCTTCCGTCATCCTTGGCTTGATACAGCGCCACATCAGCCATTCTGAATAATTCTTCCGGGTCTTCGGAATCGGAGGGGTAGAAGCTGATGCCTATACTGGTGCCTATCTGATGGGAATATCCATCGATGATAATTGGTTTTCTGACGTTGTCCAGCACGCGCTGGGCGGCTCTGGTGACATTTGTTTCATTGTCGATGCCGGTGGCAAGAATAGCAAATTCATCACCGCCCAGCCGGGCGACAGTGTCGATTTCCCGGGCGCAGATTTCCAGTCGGTTCGCCACCACCCGTAACAATTTATCGCCCGTGGCATGACCGAATATGTCATTGACCGGTTTGAATCCATCCAGATCAAGGAACATGACAGATAATTTCTTGTCCATACGTTTTGCCATACGCATGGCTTCATCCAGCCTCTGTTGCAAGAGATTGCGATTCGCCAGCCCGGTCAGGCTGTCATGGAGAGCCATTTTCCGAATAAGTCTTTCTGCTTCATGACGTTCCGTGACGTCTGAAATAACGATGGTGAATTGTTTTTGTCCATTGATGACAACTTCCCGGATATTCAGTTCAACGGGAAAACTTGAGCCATCTTTCCGGTGCCCGGTGCCGCTTTGTCTGCTGAGGTTCCGGTCTTTGTTGAGGTTTGCGATGAATTGACCAATATCGGTTCCTGGCATTATGTGGGTTGTGTTAATCAGAAACAGCAGCTTTTGCCCGATAATATCATCGACAGTATAGCCAAATATAGTTTTTACGGCCTGGTTGCAGGTCATGATGTTGCCTGTGATATCCATCGTGACAAGGACATCTGAAATGGCGTTCAGAATCGCCTCGATATGCTTTGTAGCATTTTCCGCAACCTCACGGGTAATGGCCAGTTCTTCGGCCATCTGCACGGCATTGACGGCTTGCTGCTCCATTATTTCGCGGTCTGACCGGGCTTCAATAATATGTATATCATCTATCTCATGAGGATTGCCGGATGACGAAACAGGGTTTTCCGCAAAATAATAATTTGGATTTGACCGCAGGGAGATATCGGAGAAAGTCAGTATAAAGCCAGCGCTTTCCATGGTTTCCCCTTTGATTTCAAGGTTTTTTTTCTCTGTTATGTGGTATTCATAACTGAAGGGAAATAAGTCATCGGATGTTTTGGCTTTTGAGAGTTCGGATAATATTTTGTGGGCAAAGGCATTATTTTTGTTTTGTGGTGCCATATTCCTGTTATTATTCAAGATGTCATTCAGATGAAGTTCAGGGTTCAGAAAAGACTCATTGAGATCAAGCATATCTGATAATTTCCTGTTCCAGTTTGTCAGGACAAGATTATGGTCAAACAGGGCAATAGCATGAGGCAGGCCATTCAATATATTTTGCAACCGGCTCAAATCTGGATTGTCTTGTTTCTGAAGGACACTTACAACTTTACTCTTCATCTCAGAAAACTCATTTTAAAATTTACTAAATATGGTATCAGTGTAGCCAGAGAGCCTTAATAGGATGTTAAGAGAGCAGAATGTCATACTGGATGTGACTGGGCACAAATGTCCGGTGCCGGTTCTGCGTGTCCGGCGTATGCTTGAAAGCCTGCCGCAGGGGGCTATATTAAAGGTAATGGCCTCTGATTCCATGACCCAGATTGACGTCCCCCATTTTTGTCAGGAAAGCGGCTATGATTTGCTGGAAATGACAGAAGAGAAGGCGGTTTTTTATTTTCTGATCAAAAAGACTGGTGAATGAGGGCCTGTTGGGGTTATTAAGAGGCGATGATTATTAAAGCGTGGAAACCATGAGCGAAACAATTAATGATGTGCTGGAAACATTCGCGTTTCTGGATGATTGGGAAGACAGGTACAAATATATTATTGACCTTGGTCGTGACCTGCCCGAATTCGACGAAAAATATATGATTGAGGAAAACCGGGTCCATGGCTGTACCAGCCGGGTATGGCTGGTTCATGACCTGATTGACGGCAAAGTTATTTTTAAAGGGGAAAGCGATGCCCATATTGTGCGTGGTCTGGTCGCGCTGATCCTGATGATTTTTTCCGGCAGGTCGCCCGCTGAAATCATCACGATCGAGGCGCGGGATACGCTGGACCAGTTGGGCCTTGAAAAACATCTCTCGCCCATGCGCACCAACGGGCTTTTTTCCATGGTGGGAAAAATAAAATCCATTGCTGCCGCTTATCAGAGCGTCACCGCCTGAGATGAAAAGGATATGACCGATTTCCTATGAAGGCATAGAGCTTAGAGAACTGGTATTTTTGATTCCCCATGCCCAGAAACTGGGCCTGCGGCTCAGTGATCAGCAAGGTGAAAGCCTGATAATCGAAATGCCCTATAAAGCGGAACAGGAAGCCGTTTCAGGCAGTGGAATTGTGGCAAACGGCGCCATCACCACATTGCTGGATACGGCTTTGGGAGCGGCGGTATATGATCAGTTTGAGACATTTCGCCGGATTGTAACGCTGGATTTGCGGGTGGATTATTTTGAAAAACCACAGCCCTTTTCAACCATTGTCGTGAAAACCCGCTGCCTGAAGGTCACAGACCAGATGGTCTTTGTTCAGGGCGATGCCTATTCCGGGGAGGGGTCATCCCCCATTGCCCACGGCATTGCGGTATTTTCCTATGCAGAGATGGAGACAAACAAATGATTTCAGCATATTTATCACGACTGAAGGAATATGCTTCATTTGATGAAAGTCTCGAGATCAGTCCCTATGCCAAAATGATGGGGTTCCGGCTCCGGCGGCAGGACGGCAATCTGATGACCGCCATGACATTCAATTCAAATCATATTGGATCACCTTATCCCCCCACATTACATGGCGGGACGGTAGCATCATTAATGGAAATGGCGGCCCTTATGCAACTGATTTGGGACAAGGATATGGGGCATCTGCCCAAGGCTATTGATATCACGGTTGATTATTTAAGGAGCGGCAAGCCGGAGGATACCTATGCCCGTGCCCGCGTATTCCGCCGGGGACGACGGTTTGCCACGCTTCATGCCGAGGCCTGGCAGTCGGACCCTGAAAAACCGATTGCATCGGCCATGCTGCATTTTCAATTGTCTGAGTGAGTTTCACAAGGATCGGGCTGGGAAGTCTTTTCTGTATACCAGATGAAATCAACCTGTTCGTCCGCTATATCCTGTCCCGTTTCAACAAAAGACAGGCTGACGGTGCGGCCTGTTTCCCCCAGTTTATCAAGGTAAAGGGGAACGCCTGTGTCTTTGATGACATGTTGCCGGGAGGCGATGAGAATGGCTCTTTCCGGGCTGCCTTCGCTTAAGGCCAAAGCAAAAAGGCCATCCTGTGCATGACGGATCATAATGAATTTTGCCAGCACGTCGGGCGGCAGACGACCACAATAGGCCCGCTGTATTTCCAGTGCGACCTGTGGTTTAATCTTTGACAGCGGCAGGAGGTCGGATTTTACATCATCGGGCAATTTTCCCCGGTGCAGTTCGCCAATTTCATAACGGGAAAAACCAATCGCCCTGAGGCGTAGTTTTCTGAGCATGGCCACGTCAAATACCGGCCTTGCAATGGCCCAGTTCGCCTGAGCGCTCCGTGACCAGTCCAGCAGCATATCAAGTCCGGTGGCATCATAATCCTTTTTGCTTGCCCTGTGGCGCTGGCGGAAAATACTAAAGGCATTTTGCTTGCTGGCTCCACATAGCTCAACAGGATAACGGGCTTTGGCCCCCTTCGGATGAGGGTTTCAATGATCCCGGCGATGCGTTTATTATGACCGGCGTTATTCAGTTGAATACCTAAAAGTATATTTTGTGACCGGGCAAGATTTTCAAGCAGGACTTGCCGGGAGATGAATTTTTTCTCTGCCACATGCCATATTCTACCCTCTTCCGCCAGGGCCACAGGCAGGATAATGACGTGCAAAAAAAGCAGGCTGCAAATAATATATTTCATTGGGTGCCAAATAAATTAAATTTAACTTTTAAAACGATCGTTTTTATTTCATATTCAGTTAATCATCGACTCCCCATTAAAGAAAGAGAATCACATCATGAGCGAAATCAATCAGCAGATCGTGCTAAACAGCCGCCCCGATGGCTGGGTTACACAAGATAACTTTAAATTGGTTGAAGGGCAAATCCCCGAGATTGGCGAAGGTGAAATTCTGGTTCGTAATCTTTATATGTCTGTCGATCCCTATATGCGCTCACGGATGAATGATGCCAAGTCCTATGTGCCGCCATTCCAGATCGGCAAAGTCCTGGAAGCCGGTGTGGTGGGTGAGGTGGTTAAATCGCAAAACCCCAAATTCAAGGAAGGCGATGTGGTTGTTGGCATGTTGGGTTGGGAAAATTTTTCCAAATCTGATGGCGCGGGGCTATTGACCGTGGAGCGGGGAGATGTGCCGCTGTCCTATTATCTGGGTGTTTTGGGTATGCCGGGGATGACAGCTTATGCCGGCTTGGTGGGGGTGGCAAACCTGCAGGCGGGTGAGCGTGTTTTTGTTTCTGCCGCTTCCGGTGCGGTGGGCAGTGTGGTCGGGCAGATTGCCAAGATCATGGGCTGTGAAGTGGTCGGCTGTGCCGGGTCGGATGACAAGGTGGATTATCTGGTTAATGAGCTGGGTTTTGACCGGGCGTTTAACTATAAAACCTGTGGCTCCATAGCCAAGACCATTGCCAAATTATGCCCGAAAGGCATTGATGTCAATTTTGAGAATGTTGGTGGGGAGATTATGGAAGCGGCGCTGTGGAATATGCGCGATTTTGGCCGTATTGCCCTTTGCGGTATGATTTCAGACTATAATGCCAAGGATATGACCCCGGGACCAAGGGGCATGGGACTTATCATTCAGCGGCGGATAAAACTTCAGGGCTTTATTGTTTTCGATAATCCGAAACTGAATATGGAATTTGTCCAGAAAGCCATTGGCTGGCTCGCAGAGGGTAAACTGAAATATCGTGAAACTGTGGCCGAAGGTCTTGAAAATGCCCCCTCTGCCTTCATCGGTATGATGAAGGGCGAGAATTTCGGTAAGCAGATCGTTAAGATTGCTTAAAGGGCAGATTTAAAACAGTCATGTAATTTCCGGGCGGTATCGTTCCAGTCCAGATAATTCATAGCTTCAGAAATCTGCTGTCTGTCCCAGCTACGGTGGAGGGCTGTTTTCAGTGCTTCTGTCAGGGCTTCGCTTGTGCGCTCAGTCAGCAGGATGCCATTGTCCTTTGTGACCACCTCTGGAATGCCGCCCACATTGGTGGCGATGACCGGGGTGCCACAGGCGAGGCTTTCCAGGATAACATTGGGCATGCCCTCCATGGATGACATCAATATTGTGCATTTAGCTTTGGCATAACAGGCGGGTAATTCCTTGTGCGGAATATGGGACAGGAAGGAAACCCTGTCGGAAATATTTAATTCTTTTGCAAGCTGTCTGAGGGGTGTATCAAGTTCGCCTGCCCCGATTATCGTCAGCATTTCTCCGGGCAGTTCCGTAAGAGACCGCAGTATATACTCATGACCTTTGAGCGGTACCAGATTACCAACGGTTAAAAGATATTCGCCTTTGTTTTTGTCTTGGGCCTTGAAAATAGTCCTGTTGACACCGTTCATAATGACAATTAGCTTATCCTTGGGCACCCCGTGGCGGATCAGGCGTTCTTTCAGGGCTTGGCTGACGCAGATCACTTTATGGGCATAGTCAATGGCTTGCAGAATGTCTTTTTTATGTGCCTCCTGTTCCATCCAGAAATTTATATCACTGCCCCGGGCAGTCAGAATCAGGGGTTTGGCATATTTTTTGGCCAGCAGACAGGCGGCGACACCATCGGGGTAGAGATAATGACCATCAATCAGATCGAATGTCTCTGCCGTGCCGTAAATTTCGGGCAGGATTCTATCAGCGGCCTTCATCATGGCGTTCGCCACATTGATCAGATTTGTGCCGGGAATGGTCATATAGCGGGGATGGTAAAGCGGTATGTCTCCTTGTTGTTCCGCTTGCGGAATTTGGTTATATTGGCGGAACCGGCTGTTTTTATTGCGGCCAAGCAGGGGGAAATATTGTACCGGGGCGATGACTTTGCGTGATGTCCCTTCTATCCGGTCAAAATAATCCATGCGTTGCTTGACAAAAATGCCATGCTGCGGCTGTATTTTGTTGGGATATAGTGAGGTGAAGGTGAGAACCCGCAAGGCTTTTCCTTAAATTTGACGGCTTAAAAACTGGTCAAACATCATCAATGTCCAGAGGGGAGAGCTGTAATCCCTGAGGCCGCTTTGATGGTGATCCACTAACTTACGCAGGTAACCGGCTTCAAAAAACCCACAGTCCATCATACGTTCGCTGAGGACAGAATCCCGGATGCTCTGTTTCAATTCCCCCCGGAACCATTTGCCAAGGGGAACACCAAAGCCCATTTTCGGCCGGTATAGAATATCATTTGGCAGGCGGCCTTCCAGTGATTTCTTGAAGATATATTTGCCTTCGCCGCCCTGAAGTTTGAAATGGGATGGCAGGGTGGCAATCCATTCCACCAGTTCATGGTCAAGAAGCGGCACTCGCACCTCCAGCGAATGGGCCATGGACGCCCGGTCCACCTTGGTCAGGATGTCACCCACAAGATATGTTTTAATATCGATATATTGCAGGACCGACAGCGGGTCATCACTGCCGGAGTTTTTGCCGTATTTCCTGAATAATTCAAGCGTGTTATATCCCTGAAGGTTGTTTTTCAGCGTCCGGCTGAATAATTTATCCCGCATATCGTCCTTCAGGATGGAGATGCCGTGGAAATAGCTTTCCACATGACCACGGGCCAGCCCCTGAAAAGTTGTTTTAGCCCGGAACATGCGCGGCGCCCAGTCGGCTTTGGGGTAGACTTTGCCCAGAAAACCAAATAGCGGTTTGCGGATGGCTTCGGGGAAAATCCCGCGCATTTTTTGCTCAAACATTTGCAGTTGATAGCGTCTGTATCCCGCCAGATTTTCATCGCCCCCGTCCCCGGACAGGGCAACAATCACTTTCTCACGGGCCAGTTCGCAAACCCGGTAAGTGGGTAGCGCGGAACTGTCCGCATAGGGTTCATCATATATATCAATCAGTTTCTCAACGAGGGAATAATCCCCCGGATCAATGATGCGCGACCAATGGTTGGTGTTATATTTTTGGGCGACCCGTTCGGCATAATCGGTTTCATTGAAATTAGGGTCGGTAAATCCGATGGAGCAGCTATTGACCGGCTCATCGCTGATGTCCGCCATATCGGCAACAACCGCCCCGGAATCAACGCCGCCGGACAGGAAGGCACCGAGGGGCACATCGGCGACCATGCGGATTTTTGTGGCTTCCCGGACCCGTTCGCGTAATTCGATGCGGGCATCTTCAAAGCTGCCCTGATAATCGCCGGTGAATTGCAGGTCCCAATATTGTGTTTTCGTCAAATGGCCGCTTGGCAGGTCGATGATGATGCTGTGACCCGGTTCCAGCTTAAAGACGTTTTTGTAGATGGTATGAGGTTCCGCCACATAGCCCAGTGAAAAATAGTCTTCCATGCTTTTGGGGCGCAGGTTCTTGACAAAGTCGGGATGGGCGGAGAGGGCCTTTAGCTCGGACCCGAACAGAATGGTTCTTTCACCAACCGGGGCGTAGAACAGGGGTTTGATGCCCAGCCGGTCCCGGGTCATGAAAATTTGTTTGCGGCGCTTGTCATGTATAACATAGGCGAACATACCCCGCAGACGTTTGACGCTGTCCGGCCCCCAGGCGTGATAGGCATAAAGAATAATCTCCGTATCGCAACGGGTTTTGAAATGATAGCCTTTGTTTTCCAGTTCCCTGCGGATTTCAGCGAAATTATAGATTTCACCATTATAGACGATGGTGACATGGCCATCCGACGATCTCATGGGCTGCTGACCACTTTTTATATCAATGATGGACAGGCGGCGATGGCCAAGCCCGACCCCGTCAGAAATATAAATTCCTGCTTCATCCGGCCCCCGGTGGATGATGGCATCCGTCATTTTCTTTACCGTTGCCTGATCGGGTTTTCTGTCAGGCGACGTTATAATACCGGCTATGCCACACATATTTCGGAGTTTTCCATTTTAAGCGTTTTTTTCTAAAGTCCCGTTTTAGCGACCATAATTTAAAAACCCTTTAATGTCAGGCGAAAAAAATGCCCCGGTCATAAAGCCGGGGCAGTTGGAAGATATCAGAGGGTGAGGGGCAAAGCCCAAATCTCCTGATATGAGATAAGGTTGATCACAGGCTGTTACGCCTCCTGAGCAGAATCGTGGCGGTGAGAAGCGCCGCCGCAACCGCTAGTCCCATCCAGAATGCCGGGCTGGCTGCGGACTGTAAAATCTCCAGTGTGGACATAGGGTCGAGTTTGGTAAAATTCTGGGCATACCCATGTTCCGATCCCATAATATGGGCACCTGAAATGCGCATGCCGATAAAGCGAACCAGATAGTCCGAATGGAAGAAGAGGCCTTCAAAAAGGGCAATCAGTGCAACCGGAATGGTTGCCACCAACAAAGGGGTTCGTTTGGCGATCACGGACGCCAGAAAGAACCAGGCAAATATGGGCAGAGCCCAAAGGCTGTACATGATCATGTAAATCATTTCATTTAAGACCAGAAGGGGCAGGTTTGTGGAAGACCACATAAGGTCCCAGGCACTATATTCTGTTCCAATGGTATAGAATGAACCGATAATCAGCAGAAAAACCTGGAAGACAAGGGTAAAGCCGATGGCTACCATGGGGATCACCAGTGTGACGGTCAGTATTTTGGACAGAATAGTCTGGAAATCTGATACGGGCATGGATTTCCAGAACAGAATGCTGTTGTCCTTTCTTTCGTCATATAGTGACCCAAGGGCGGTGAAAACCATGCAGAACCAGACGCCGATCATAACCGGTATGGAAGAGAACAACAGAAGATGGTTGATGTGATCGCTTAATTCCCCTGTCTTGCGTGATGACATTTCGGCAATGACTTCACCAAGGGTATAAGATTCACCATTGATATGAATGGCGCGACCAAATATGCCCATGCTGATAATGACCAGAGCCATCGTTATGGCAGTAATCACCAGCGGGGTCATGAAAATAGCGCGTCTGTTTTCCCAATATTCCCTGAGCATCAGAGCTTTAAAGGGGCTGTAGCCGTTTATTTTTATGAGGGAGGCTAACATTTTATTTCTCCGTTGTTCTTTTGTTACACCAGAATGCAGATATTAAGGCTGCAGGGGGAGGATGGCTGGTCAAAATCCAGGACTGATCTCTGTTGTGAGGCATAAGACAGATTGGCAATTCCCGTGATCATCAAGGCGGTGATAAAACCGGCAATGATCAGGGCTTTATATTTGGTGTATGTGGTCGTCATGATCATTCTCCGTCCATAAGGGTGATAAACAGGTCGGACAGGCTGACCCTGCTCACCTCACCCAGTTCAGCAAGCGTGCTACGCTCTTTACCATTAAAGATAAAAGATGTGCGGCCCAGCATGGTTTGTTCCGAAACCGGGGACAGGGCGCGGGCGGCGCGGATATTTTCCTGTGAGGGGTTAAGCACCATCCACTGTTGGCCAATATCTTCCATATCGGCGGCGAGGACGATATTTCCTTCACGGATGAAAATCACCTGTGAGAGGATATTTTCAATCTCGTCCACCTGATGGGTGGTGATCAGAATGGTGCGGTCTTCATCGAAAAAATCTTCCAGCAGTTGGCGATAGAATTTCTTCCGGTAAATGATATCGAGGCCCAGGGTTGGTTCGTCAAGTACCAGAATTTTAGCATCAATGGACATGATCAGCGCCAGATGAACCTGTACGACCATGCCCTTTGACAGCTTGCGGATTTTTTTGTCAAGGGGGACGCTGGTGCCGGACAGGAAGCCCAGAGCCTTTGCGCGGTCAAAGCTGGGGTGAACCCCTTCGACAAAATCGATGGCCTCACAAACTTTCATCCATTTCGGCAGGGTCGCCACATCAGAGATAAAGCAGATATGCTTCATCATCTCATCGCGCTGGGTGTAGGGGGCGTAACCCAGAACATCCAGATCACCGTCATAGCTGCTTAAGCCGAGAATACTGTTGAGCAGGGTGGTTTTTCCGGCACCATTGGCCCCGATAATGCCGACAATCTGGCCTTTCTGGATAGTCAGGTTGATATTTTTCAATGCCTGAAAAGATCCGAAGGATTTGCTGAGATTTTGTGCGGTAATGATATTGGTCATTGCTGAATCCTTGACTTTATTGGTTGCTGCTGCGTTCAGCAGTTTCAATCAGTTGTTTGACATCAAGGCCTAAAAGGGAAATCCGCTTGATGATTTCGGGCCATTCCTGCTCAAGGAATTTTTTCTGTTGCGCATGCAAAAGGTTTTTTCTGGCCCCTTCAAGTATAAACATTCCAAGCCCTCTTCTTTTTTCAACCAGTCCCTCATCAACCAGCTCGGCATAAGCTTTGGAGGCGGTAATGGGATTAATCTGATAATCTGCCGCAACCTTCCGTACCGAGGGAAGTGCTTCTCCTTCGCGAAGGACATTGTCGATTATCATGGCCATGATCTGCTCTTTAAGCTGCAGATAGATGGGGTGATCATTTTTCCACTGGATTGCCACGGTAAATTCCTAATCTTTAATAGTTGGCATAATAACTGTTGTGGTGTTTAAGTGTTATAGGAATATACTACACTATATCAATAATAGTCAATAGTTATTTTCCACTTATTTTAAAATTCTTTTATTTATAGTATGTTAAAAGAATATCATTTAAAATGAAGCTGTTGCAATCTATGTTGAAGACAGCAATATTTAGGGATATACTGGATGAAACCACAAGGAAAAGAGAATGATGAGAATAAAAATAAAAACCGGGATTGGAACAATGTCTTATGTTAGGTTGCTGATTTCAGGTTTTATAATGTCATTGTCCATGCAGACTTCCCTGGCTTCTTCGGAAAAGATAAAAACAGTCGACCTTATTGTTCAGGGCCGCTATGTGGTGACCATGGACCCGGAAAATTTGGTAATCGAATATGGGGCCGTTGCGGTTAATGATGGTGTGATCGTTGCGGTTGGTTCTGCTCCTGATATTGCAGCGGACTTTACCGCAAAAAAGGAAATAGATGGCAAGGACCGTATCTTGCTGCCGGGTCTGGTCAATGGCCATACCCATGCGGCGATGGTCCTGTTTCGGGGTATGGCCGATGATCTGCCTCTGATGGAATGGCTGCAGAATTATATCTTTCCCATGGAAGCCCGGTTTGTTGATCCTGAATTCATTGAGGTTGGTATGAAACTGGCCTGCCTTGAAATGATCCGGGGCGGGACCACATCCTTTGTTGATATGTATTTTTATGCGGACAGGGGGGCGGCGGTCATTGAATCCTGTGGTCTTCGGGCAATATTGGGGTCTTCGTCCATTGATTTCCCCAGTCCGGGCTTTAAAGGCTGGGATGATTCTTTTGCGGCGGCGGTGAAATTTGTCAAAAACTATAAAAGCAGGTCCGGTCGCGTCACTCCAGCCTTTGCCCCCCATTCGCCCTATACCGTATCAGCGGAGCATATGGCCCAGCTGTCCAAAGCGGCCACAGAATTGAACGCGCCCATAACAACGCATTTGTCGGAGGATAGGGCGGAGCTGGCACTGATCCTTGACCGTTATAATACGACGCCCATCAAGCATGTGGCAAGTCTGGGACTGCTGGGGAATAAACTGATTGCCGCCCATGTGGTTCATCCCACGGATGAAGAAATAAAGCTTTTGGCAAAATACAAGGTGGGGGTGATCCATAATCCCACCTCAAACCTGAAAACAGCGGCGGGTATCTCTCCGGTTCCTGAAATGTTAAAGCAGGGGGTCCGGGTTGGTCTGGGGACAGACGGTGCCGTGTCCAACAATGACCTTGATATGTGGGAAGAAATACGGCTTGCGGCCCTGCTTCACAAGGGGGTCAATTATGATGCCACCTTGATGCCGGCGGAAGTTGTGATGCATATGGCGACAAAGGGCGGTGCCGAGGCGGTGGGCCTGGACCATCTTGTGGGTGATATTGTGGTTGGCAAAAGGGCTGACCTTATTCAGCTTGATCTTTCGGGGCCGCATATGACACCGCTTTATGATGTGATCTCACATCTTGTCTATGCCGCCCGCAGCGGTGATGTTGTGACCACCATCGTTGACGGTCATATCCTGATGGAGGATGGCAAAGTCCTGACCCTTGATGCCGGGGATATTCGCCAGAAGGCCAATGATATTGCCGCCCGGATTACGCGGGCATTAAGCCGGGAATGAACGAATATCTTCTCAGATTTTTTTGTTGAGCAGTTCGGAAATAACCGGTGACTTGAATTTTGCAATTTCATCCATGGTCAGGCCGTGCAATTCATGGGGAAAGACAAGCCATTCGTCTGTTTCATGGATGTAATAATCCGGCACCCGTTCGGTCTTGCGCTTTTGCGGCTTGTAATACACGGTGGCGATCCTTGTGTCTTCTGGCATATTCCGGCGGCATTGTTCCTGAAGATCACGGATGATGGCGTCAACACTAAGCCCGGAATCAAATACATCATCAACAATCAACAGCTTGTCATGGGCATTGATATTATCAACAATATAGCCCAGACCATGTACCCGAACCGTGGAACTGCGGGTGGCTATACCGGTATAGGATGATGTGCGGATGGCAATATGGTCCGATTTCAGCCCCCGGTAATCCAGATATTCCTGTACCGCAATACCGACAGGCGTTCCCCCGCGCCAGACTCCGACGATATAATCCGGCTCAAACCCGCTTTCCAGAATCATATGAGCCATTCTGAAGCTGTCATCCAGCAGCGTATCGGCAGAGATATATATTTTATTCATAGCCTGTCCATCATGCGTATTATTCTATTTTCCATCTGCTAATGGCTGTCGCAATATCAGTGTCTTTCAAAGCCTTCGCCATCTTTTGTTTCAGGGCATCATATGTCAGTAATCCTTCCTGTGTGTCAACACAAGAGATAACAGCCACCGCATTGAGTGATGCGGCATAGAGGGCTATATCGGGCGCATTACCCACAGAAACCAGACTGGCCAGAGTTGAGGAGAAGCTGTCCCCGGCGCCCGCCGATCCTTTCATTTTCACTTTTTGCGGTGGACAATAATACAAGATACCCCCGTGCAACAGATAGGCCCCTTCGCCGCCATCCGTGATCACCACATAATCCGGCCCGTGGGCGGCCAGAATTTTCATACACTCCACCAGTCCCAGTGAAAATCCGCCAAATTTAAAGCCTGTTTTGAGCAGGGGCGGGGCATTTTCCAACAAAGCAATTTTTGATCTGCGAAAATTGGGGTCTTCCGAAACAAGTTTGGGAATCAGGGTTTCGCATTCTACTTTATTAATGGATAGCAGGGTGATTGATCCCAGGCTCTTGAGGAAATCATCACAAAGTCTGGTTAGCTGACGGATACCGGGATTGGAGGCAATGAAACAATTTGCCTCTGCGGCCTGCCGCACAATGAGGGGAAAGTGATCGGCAGACTGGTTGCTCAGGTTTGTCACATAAACCAGATCATATTTGGTGAAATCCATGGCCCTGACATCTTTTTCCGTCAGGCAGCAATTGGCCCCCCGGTGGGTAAAGATGGCGGCATTGCGGTCATGGGACGAGATATGGACCGCCACCCCGCTTCCCGTATTTTCAAGCTCTATTAAATGATTGAGAGCGATTTTTTCCATATTCAGGCGTTTCAGAATCTTTCTCGCATTCAGGTCCTTTCCCACCAGTGCCAGCAATGTCATATTCATGCCCAGCCGGCTCATGCAGACCGCCGTATTGGCACCGCCGCCGCCCACATAGGTATCAATTTTTTCAGATTCAACCTTTCGGCCCTGCTCCAGCATCAGAAAGGATGAGCTTCTGTTACGGAAGGTCAGAAGTTCTATGTCATTATCGGCAATGACGGTAATGATGTCGATCATCACGGTGCCGATGGACAGGGCGGATTGATGTGGTTTAAGTAGTTTCATTCTGAAAGTCCGTCTATAAAATGCACCAGCAGGCGGCTGATATCTTCGAAAGCCTTCTCGGCTTCGGTCAGGGTCTCGTCATGGGACAATGGGTTTGGCGACAGCCCCGCCCCCAGGTTGGTGATCAGCGACAGCCCGGCAACCGCCATGCCACAGTGGCGGGCCACCAGGCATTCCTGTACCGTTGACATACCAACCGCGTCAATGCCCAATTTCCCCAGCATCCGGATTTCGGCAGGGGTTTCGAAATTTGGCCCGGCGAGCTGGACGTAAACACCGCTGTGGAGGGGGATATCAAGCGCCTTTGCGGACAGGGTCAGCCTGCTCCGCATATGCGGGTCATAGGCTTCGGTCATGTCAAAAAAGCGCGGGCCAACCGCATCATCATTGGGGCCGGTGAGCGGATTGTGACCAGACATATTCACATGGTCTTCGATGCTCATAATTGATCCGGCGGGCATATTTCTGTGCAGACTTCCTGCCGCATTGGTGATGATCAGCTTTTCTATGCCAAGCTGCCTGAAGGTGCGGATGGATATGGCAAGTTTTTCCGCCGGATGGCCTTCATAAAGATGCATACGCCCCTGCATACAGAGTAATGGCGTGCGCCCCACCCTGCCAATCAGCAGCCGTCCCGCGTGGCCGACAACGGTCGGCTGGGGGAAGTCCGGGATGTCATCATAGGAGATTATGGTGTCAATATCCATCACATCGCCGAATTTGCCCAAGCCGCTGCCCAGAATAAGAGCAACTTTTGGAAATGCGCCTTTATGGGCGGCCTTAATGGCGGCTATGCTTCTTGTTACTTCTTCTGTGATCATCTTTTTCTCTAGCTCCTGCATATACCAGATTTCCATGATATACTATGATAATAAGGGTATAATACAAAAGATAATAGGGCTATAAATTAAGATTCAAAAGCAATTTGTTGATATTTTTTTACCATCTGGACAAATTTTTCAATAAATAGTAATATGAGCTTGAATGATATCTCAAAATTTTGACCCCGGTATCGTAATCGAGGTTTTTCTGGAGCGTAGGAAATGCGGGCAATAATTATTGTACTTGACTCTTTTGGTGTTGGCGAGGCCGATGATGCTGCCCTGTTCGGTGATCAGGGGGCCAATACTTTTGGCCATATTGCGGAACAATGTGCGCTGGGGCAGGCGGACAAGGAAGGGCTAAGATCCGGCCCGCTGCATATTCCCAACCTGATGGAACTGGGATTGGGGCTGGCGGCGGAAGCCGCGGCTGGCCATGAGATAAAGGTCGGGAAAGCGACAAGAATTACCGGGAAATATGGCTATGCCGCCGAATTGAGCAAAGGCAAGGATACCCCCAGCGGTCATTGGGAAATGGCCGGGGTGCCGGTCTTGTATGATTGGGGATATTTTTTAGACGAGACCTCTACCTTCCCCGACAGTCTGTTGAATGACCTGATCACAGAATGCAATTTGCCGGGGGTTCTGGGAAATTGTCATGCTTCGGGTACCGTCATCCTTGATCAGCTTGGGGAAGATCATATCAAAAGTGGCAAGCCCATTATCTATGCCTCGTCCGATTCGGTGATCCAGATTGCTGCTCACGAAGATCATTTTGGCCTTAGCCGTCTCTATGATGTTTGTGATGTGGCGCGCAGACTGGTGGATGATTATAATATTGGCCGGGTCATCGCCCGGCCTTTTGTCGGTGAGTGCGCGGGCGAATTTGTCCGCACGGGCAATCGCAGGGATATTTCGGTTCTGCCGCCGGCACCCACATTACTGGATATTTTTGCAGGTAGTGGCGGTGAGGTAATCTCCATTGGCAAGATTGCCGATATTTTTGCCCATCAGGGAATCACCCAAAAATATAAAGCCCACGGCAACGAACAAATTTTCCAGGTGCTGATGGATCAGGTGAACAACTCAGTGGACAACGCCATCCTGTTTGCCAATCTTGTTGATTTTGACATGCTTTACGGCCACCGTCGTGATGTGCCGGGATATGCGGCGGCGCTGGAGGAATTTGACCGTTCCCTGCCCGTGCTCTGGGCGGCATTGCGGCCCGATGATGTGGTGATCCTGACCGCAGATCATGGCTGCGATCCCACATGGCCCGGATCAAATCATACCCGGGAATTTGTCCCCGTCATTGCCTTTGGGCCAAAGGTTACCCCCGGCTCCATCGGGAAAAGAGAAACATTTGCTGATATCGGAACCAGCCTTGCCGGGCATCTTGGGCTTGACCCCATGCCCGCCGGTACGTCATTCCTGTAAAGAATAGAGAAAATTGTGAGTGAGACAAAAGAAATATTGATCAACAGTTATCCCAGAGTAGAGGGTTGTGATTTTCAGGCCAGTTGGGTTGACGAGATTAGAATCAATAAATCGGCAGTGGACCGGCGGATTTCTTCGCTCGGTGGGCGGCGCACGGTGAAAAAACAATGGCAGGCGGCATGGTTGCTGAAAGCTATCTCCTGCATTGACCTGACCACCCTGTCCGGCGATGATACCCCGGGCCGGGTCAAACGTCTTTGTGCCAAGGCCCGCAATCCGGTGCGGCCCGATATTCTCGAAGCTTTGGGCTTTGAGAATATGAAGTTGACCACCGGGGCGGTTTGTGTCTATCACGAAATGGTTGAAACGGCGGTTGCGGCCTTAAAAGGCAGTGGCATTCCTGTGGCGGCGGTCTCCACCGGATTTCCCGCAGGGCTGGCCCCTCTGGAAACCCGGCTGGCTGAAATCCGCGCCTCTGTGGCGGCGGGGGCTGAGGAAATTGATATTGTAATCAGCCGCCGCTATGTGCTGACCGGAGACTGGCGCACCCTTTATGATGAGGTCAGGGCTTACCGCGAGGCCTGCGGCGAGGCTCATATGAAATCCATCCTTGCCACCGGGCAGTTGGGGTCCATCACCAAGGTCGCCAAGGCGTCCATGGTCTGCATGATGGCCGGGGCTGATTTTATCAAGACATCCACCGGTATGGAAGGGGTCAATGCGACCCTGCCGGTCAGTCTGGTGATGATTCGCATGATCCGGGAATTTTATGCCAAAACCGGACAGAAAGTGGGTTACAAGCCCGCAGGTGGTATCAGTACGGCCAAGCTCGCCCTGCAATATCTGATGCTGATCAAGGAGGAACTGGGCGACGAGTGGCTCAGCCCCCACATGTTCCGCTTTGGGGCCTCAAGCCTGCTGGGTGATATTGAGCGCCAGCTTGAACATTTTGTAACGGGCCGTTATTCTGCGGCTAACCGCCATTCCATGGGCTAGGATTTTTTATGAACATCTCGGAAATATTTGAAACAATGTCTTACGGTCCGGCACCGGAACAATCTGATTATGTCCATGACTGGCTGAAAAGTCATTCCAAAGGCTTCAAGCTTTATATTGGCGGCAAATGGGTGAAGTCGAAGTCATCTGACGCCTTCATCGAAAGCCATAATCCGGCCACGGGCGAATATCTGGCTAAATTTTCCGTGGCGGGGGCGGATGATGTGGACCGGGCGGTGAAAGCCGCCGCGAAAGCCTTTCCTGAATGGTCTGCTCTCGCCGGCCACGAACGGGCTAAATATCTCTATACGCTGGCCCGCCTGATTCAGAAAACATCGCGCTTTATGTCTGTTCTGGAAACTTTGGACAATGGCAAGCCGATCCGGGAAAGCCGGGATATTGATATTCCCCTTGTGGCGCGGCATTTCTATTATCATGCGGGCTGGGCGCAGCTTATGGATCAGGAATTACCGGATCAGGAACCGCTTGGCGTCGTGGGGCAGGTCATTCCGTGGAACTTCCCCCTGCTGATGATGGCGTGGAAAATTGCTCCGGCCATCGCGGCGGGCAACTGCGTGGTGCTGAAACCCGCCGAATATACCAGCCTGACCGCGCTTTATTTTGCCGAACTATGCGAAGAAGCCGGATTGCCGCCGGGGGTGGTTAATATTGTCACCGGCAAGGGTGATACGGGGGCACATATAGTCAATCATCCTGATATTGCCAAGATTGCCTTCACCGGTTCTACGGGCGTTGGTCGTTATATCAGGGAAGCCACGGCGGGGTCCGGCAAGAAGCTGACGCTGGAACTGGGCGGCAAGTCGCCCTATATCGTCTTTGAAGATGCGGATATTGACGGCGCGGTCGAAGGGCTTGTGGACGCGATCTGGTTTAATCAGGGGCAGGTATGCTGTGCCGGGTCACGGCTTCTGGTCGAAGAGGGCATTGCCGACCGCCTGATTGAGAAAGTTAAAGTCCGCCTTAATAAATTTCGGGTAGGTGATCCGCTGGACAAAACCATTGATATGGGCGCCATCGTCGACCCCATACAGCTGGAACGTATCACCACACTTGTAAACAAAGGTGCAGATGAAGGGGCAGAGGTCTGGCAACCGGATGTGGACTGTCCGACCACAGGCTGTTTTTATCCGCCCACATTAATCACCAATGTCACCCCGAGCAACATTGTGGTCCGGGAGGAAATCTTTGGCCCGGTCCTCACCGTGATGACTTTCCGTACTTTGCAGGAAGCCGCCGATCTTGCCAATAATACCCGCTTTGGTCTGGCCTCCAGCGTCTGGTCAGAGAATATCAACCGGGCTTTGGAAATCGCCGCCATGATCAAGGCCGGAGTGGTGTGGGTCAATAGCACCAATCAGTTTGATGCGGCCTGTGGTTTTGGTGGCTACCGGGAAAGCGGCTTTGGCCGTGAAGGCGGCAAGGAAGGCATGTATGAATACCTCAAGCCCATCGGGGAATGGCAATCACAAGACGGTAATCTGGTCGAAAGCCCTAAAGCGAATGATAGATCCTCCCATAAACATATTGACCGGACAGCCAAAAATTATGTGGGCGGCAAACAGGCGCGGCCTGATGGCGGCAACACCCGCGTTGTCCTGACCCATGATGGAAAAGTCGCGGGCCGGGTCGGGGACGGCAACCGCAAAGATATTCGCAATGCGGTGGAGGCCGCCTTCAAAAATCCCGGCTGGTCATCGGCCACGGCCCATAATCGGGCGCAGGTTATCTATTATATTGCGGAAAACCTGAGTTATCGGGAAAATGAGGTCGTTGCGCAGTTGGTGAGCCTGACGGGTGTCAGTAAAAAAGCTGCCAAGGCAGAATTTGACATGTCGGTCAGCCGCCTGTTCAGCTACGCCGCCTGGGCTGATAAATATGATGGTATGGTTCACACGCCGCCAGTGAAGAATGTGGCGCTTGCGGTTCATGAACCCATTGGCATTATGGGCATTGTCTGCCCGGATGTTATGCCGTTGTTATCCTTCATATCTCTGGTGGCTCCGGCCATTGCCATGGGTAACCGGACCGTGGTAATCCCGTCCGAACGCTACCCTTTGCTGGCAACAGATTTTTACCAGATTCTGGAAACATCTGACGTTCCGGCGGGGGTGATCAATATTGTCACCGGGGACCGGGAGATTTTGACAGAAGTTCTGGCTAAGCATGATCAGCTGGAGGCGATCTGGTATCATGGCTCAGCCGAGGGCAGCCGGATGGTTGAGAAAGAAAGTGCGGCTAACTTAAAGCGCACATGGGTCAATGATGGCCACTCGCGCGACTGGATGTCAGCTCACGGGGAGGGCAGGCGTTTTCTGCGCGAAGCCACACAGGTTAAAAACATCTGGTTGCCTTACGGGGATTGAGGCGAGGTAATTTAACAACCATCCAGAAGGGCACTCTGGAGGATAATAACAGGGAGGAATTAGCATTATGCTAATCGGTATAGTAGGGATTATAGTATTACTCGGTCTGGCATTTCTCTTGTCAGACGATAAGAAAAATATCAATGTTCGGGTGGTGGGCAGCGCGTTTTTATTGCAGTTGGCCGTTGCCTTTTTTGTTTTGGTGGTGCCTTTCGGTAAAGATGTTCTGAAGGGCATGTCAGACGGTGTCAGCAAAGTGATTGATTATTCCAAAGTGGGCATTGAATTTCTCTTTGGCGGTTTGGCTAATGCGTCTGACAGTATTGGCTTTATCTTTGCGGTCAATGTCCTGCCCATAATCATATTCGCTTCGGCTCTGATGGCAGTACTTTATTATCTTAATATCATGCAATGGGTGGTCAAGATTTTTGGTGGAATTCTCCATAAGATCATTGGCACTAAAAGGGTTGAGTCCCTTTGTGCGGCAGCCAATATCTTTCTGGGCCAGACCGAGGCCCCGCTGGTGATCCGGCCTTATCTTGGCAAAATCAGCGATGCCCAGTTCTTTACAGTGATGGTATCGGGGCTGGCATCCATATCCGGCACTATTCTTGCGGGCTATGCGGCCATCGGGGTCAGTATGGATTTTCTGATTGCCGCCAGCTTCATGGCCGCCCCCGGCGGTCTTTTGATGGCAAAAATTATCATGCCTGATCCGGAGCCAAATGTCTCTGACGCGCATCTGCTGGATGTGTCCGGCTTTGACGAGGGTGAGCAACCCACCAATGTGATCGAGGCCGCCGCCAACGGCGCGGCGGACGGGTTAAAACTTGCGGCCAATATTGGCGCGATGCTGCTGGCTTTTGTGGCCCTGATTGCCATGCTGAACGGTATGCTGGGCGGTATTGGCGACTGGTTCGGATATGGTGATCTGACATTTAACATGATTCTGGGTAAGGTTTTTGCGCCGCTCATGTATGTGATGGGCATCCCCTGGGCGGAAGCCGATGTTGCGGGCAACCTGATTGGCACCAAATTGATCCTCAATGAGTTTGTCGCCTATATAGATCTTTTCAGGCTGCCGGAAGGGGCCTTAAGCCCCCATTCGACCATGATCGTGACCTTTGCCCTCTGTGGCTTTGCCAATTTAAGCTCTATTGCTATCCTCATGGGCGGTTTTGGTGTATTGGTACCTAAAAGACGGCATCTGATTGCCAAATGGGGATTGAAGGCCGTTGCAGCCGGGTCCCTGTCCAACCTGATGAGCGCCACGCTGGCGGGGCTGATGGTTGCGGCATTTTAAAGAGGAATAATAATGACGAAAATGGTTACCTATGCTGTTCCTGCGGACTTCGCGGAAAATGCCCATGTGGATAATGCCAGATATAATGACCTTTATCAGCAGTCCATGGATGACCCGGAAAAATTCTGGGGCGAGATGGGCAAACGCCTTGACTGGATCAAACCCTATACTGAGGTAAAGGATGTTTCCTTTGCCAAAGATGACCTTCATATCAACTGGTATAAGGATGGTACGCTAAATGTGAGCGTCAATTGTATTGACCGCCATCTGCCCACACGCGCCAACCAGACAGCGATCATTTTTGAAGGTGATGACCCGTCAGTCTCCAAGCATATCACCTATCAGGACCTCTACGATGAAGTCTGTCGGTTTGCCAATGTGCTAAAGGCTCAAGGCGTGAAAAAGGGCGATCGGGTGACCCTTTATATGCCGATGATTCCGCAAGCCGCCTATGCCATGCTGGCTTGTTCGCGCATCGGGGCAGTGCATTCTGTGGTCTTTGGCGGCTTTTCGCCGGACGCGCTTGCGGGCCGTCTCACAGGCTGTGACAGCCATGTGGTGATCACCGCCGATCAGGGCAAGCGGGGCGGACGGCTGGTGCCGCTGAAAGCCAATGTTGATCTGGCATCAGAGAAAGACGGGGTTGAGGTCCGCAGTGTGATTGTGGTGCGCAATGGCGATGGCACTGCCGCCATGAAAGAAGGTCGTGACATCTGGTATCAGGACGAGGCCGCAAAACAACCCGCCGAATGTGTGCCGGTTGAGATGAAGGCGGAAGACCCCCTGTTCATCCTCTATACCTCAGGCTCCACGGGCAAGCCCAAGGGCGTGCTTCATACCACGGGCGGTTATCTGGTTTTTGCCGCTCTGACCCATGAAGTGGTGTTTGATTACCATGAAGGTGATATTTACTGGTGTACGGCGGATGTGGGCTGGGTCACGGGTCACAGCTATATTGTTTATGGTCCGTTGGCTAACGGCGCCACCACATTGATGTTTGAAGGCATCCCCACCTATCCTGATGCGTCGCGATTCTGGCAGGTATGTGAGAAACACAAGGTTAATATTTTTTACACAGCGCCTACGGCTTTGCGGGCCTTGATGGCGCACGGGGATGATTTTGTCAATGGCTGTGACCTATCATCACTTAAATTGCTGGGCACGGTGGGAGAGCCGATCAATCCCGAAGCCTGGAACTGGTATTACCATGTTGTCGGCAAAGAAAAATGCCCCATCGTGGATACCTGGTGGCAGACTGAAACCGGTGGTATTATGATCAC
>NVTJ01000035.1 GCA_002401545.1 Alphaproteobacteria bacterium | reverse complement strand
CTTCTTCATTGGTGCAGCGGGATGAGGTAATCCCGCCGATGGATTTGCGGCCATATTTCTTCTGGATGGACAGCAATTGCTGTGCGGCAAAATCTATGGCCTCGTCCCAGCTGACTTCGCGCCACGGATCGGTAATTTTCCCCCGGATCATTGGTTTCAGGATGCGGTCTGCGTGGAAGGCATATTCCCAGGCAAACCGGCCCTTGACACAGCTATGGCCATGATTGGCGGCCCCGTCTTTCCACGGGGTCATACGGATAACCGCACCGTCTTTCAGTTCCGCCTTGAAACCACAGCCCACACCGCAATAGGCACAGGTGGTGAGGACGCTATGGTCGGGTTTGCCCATGTCAATGACATTCTTTTCCAGCAGGCTGTCGGTGGGACAGGCATCGACACAGGCACCGCAGGATACGCAGTCACTGGTCAGGAAACTCTCGCCCACCCCTGCGACAATCTGGCTGTCAAAGCCGCGTCCTTCCACAGTGAGGGCAAAGGTGCCCTGCACTTCCTCGCAGGCGCGCACACAGCGGGAACAGAGAATGCATTTGGACGGATCAAAGCTGAAATAAGGATTGCTGTCATCAATGATCGATTTCAGATGGTTATGACCCTTCGTGCCGTAACGGCTCTCGGTCATGTTTAACATTTTCGCCAGATCATGGAGCGGCAGATCGTCGCCCTCTGGATGGTCAGACAGATAAAGATCCATCACCCCGCGCCTGAGTTTTGCCAAACGGTCAGATTGCGTGGTCACCTTCATGCCGTCTTCCGCCGGTGTGGTGCAAGACGCCGGTGTGCCGCGCCGACCGTCAATTTCCACCAGACACAGTCGGCAGGAACCAAAAGATTCAAGACAATCGGTGGCACAAAGGCTCGGGATATTCGTACCCACTTCTGCGGCGGCCCGCATAAGGCTGGTGCCCTCCGCAACGGTAACAGTCTTGCCATCAATATTCAGCGTGACGGTGGTTTCTGATTTTATTTCCGGTGTACCATAGTCCTTTTCTATAATCATGATTTCACTCCAAAATCTGCTTTTTTGAAATCCTGGGGCCAGTGCTTTAAGGCGCTCAGTACCGGAATTGGCGTCATGCCGCCCATGGCGCATAGCGACCCGTTTTCCATCACATCACAAAGATCTCTGACCAACGCCATATTGTGATCCCCCTTTTCACCCCTCTGTATTTTCGCCATCAGTTCCGCCCCGCGCACGGACCCAATTCGGCAGGGGGTACATTTACCGCAGCTTTCAATGGCGCAGAAGTCAAAGGCGAATTTCGCCTGTTCCGCCATATCTGCCGTCTCATCAAAAACCACAATACCGCCGTGGCCAAGCACCGCACCCACGTCCGAAAAAGCCTCATAATCCATGGGCAGGTCTAAGTCTTTTTCACCAAGATAAGCCCCCAGCGGGCCGCCCACCTGCACAGCCTTGAGGGCCGTTCCGGTAACAGTACCACCGCCATATTCTTCGATCAACTCGCGCAGACTTATGCCAAAGGCCTTTTCCACCAGCCCGCCACGGGCAATATTCCCCGCCAGTTGAAAGGCTATGGTTCCCCGGGAACGCCCTATACCATAATCCTGATAAAATTCGGCCCCTTTCGCCATGATAATCGGCACAGTTGCCAGCGACAGCACATTATTGACCACCGTTGGCTGACCAAATAAACCGTGGATGGCCGGCAGGGGCGGTTTTGCACGAACCATGCCGCGTTTGCCTTCCAGACTGTCCAGCATGGCCGTTTCCTCACCGCAGACATAGGACCCCGCCCCCATGCGGATTTGCACGTCAAAAGCTTTCCCCGATCCCCTGATATTTTGCCCGAGCCAGCCCGCATCACGGGCATTGATCAGGGCTTCGCCGAGAATCTCCCTGCACAGCGGATATTCCGACCTGAGGTAAATAAAGCCTTCTGTTGCCCCCACCGCAAGACCCGCAATGATCATGCCTTCAATCAGGCAATAGGGATCGCTTTCCATCAATATGCGATCAGCAAAAGTACCGCTGTCACCCTCATCCGCATTACAGCAGATATATTTCTGCCCGTCCCCGGCCCCCAGCACCGTGTTCCATTTAATGCCCGTGGGAAAGGCCGCGCCGCCGCGCCCGCGCAACCCGCTTTCCGTCACCTGATCCACGATCTGCTGCGGCGTCATGGCAAGGGCTTTTTCCAGACCCTGAAAACCACCATTCTCCTGATAATCCTCCAGTGACAGGGCATCTATCAGCCCACAGCGCACGAAGGTCAAGCGGTCCTGTGTCTTCAGATAGGGGATTTCTGCGGTCAGGCCCTGACATAAGGCCGCGCAGCCACCGTCAAAAAGGCCCGGCACATCTTCCACCGTCATATTGCCGTAAGCAACGCGGCCTTTGTCGGTGACCACCTCCACCAAAGGTTCCAGCCAACTTAATCCCCAGGATCCGTTGCGGATGATCTCCACATCCTGCCCCCGCTTTTCGGCTTCGCTCAGCAGGGCCATAACAATCTCATCCGCCCCCAGAGACAGGGCAGTGGTTTCCAGCGGCACATAGAGGGTCATTAAATCTGTCATAACGCCACCGCTTTCACCAGACTGTCAAAATGGGTCTCAGTCATCCGCCCGTGCAGTTTGCCGTCAAGGGTGATGTTGGGCGATACGGCGCAATTGCCCAGACAATAAACCGCCTCCAGAGTGAAATGGCCGTCATGGCTGGTCTCGCCCAGTTTGATGCCGAGCTTATTCTGCACATGACTTGTCAATGCCCGACTGCCCAGCGCCTGACAGGATTCCGCCTGACAAATCTGAACCACATGATGGCCCCGGGGCGCAGACCTGAAATCATGGTAAAAACTTTTGACGCCGTAGACTTCGGCCTTCGAGAGATTGAACGCCGCCGCAAGCAGGTCATAACTTTCCGGCGGAATATAACCAAAGGCCTCCTGCAACCCGTGCAGAGCCTCCATCAGGCCACCCTTTAAGTCTGTGAAGCGGGCAATAACCTGTAAGGCTTCCTTCTCGTCCCATTCAGCTTTTTCAAGATGGGTTTTATCCTGTGACACATGACATCCTTTGTATAACTTCTAAAGTTATACTAATGCCACAGCTTCCCTCATACAATTCAATTTTATGAATTAATGTTTGCTGGCGCCGGAAATACCGATCCCGGTTTCGGAACGAACAAATTGTTCATCAAAGCGGGCGATTTCCTTTTTTGCCCGGTCGGTTTTATCCCATACTGAAAACAGCCAGATAGCGGCAAAAGCCAGCGGCATGGAATAAAATGTGGGATAAATCTGTGGATAGATGGGTTCCGCAAAACCGATCACCGCCACCCACACCCCCGGCCCCAGAATGATCAGGCCAATGGACAGCACCAGACCAACGATACCCCCCGCCACAGCGCCCCTGGTGGTCATCCCCCGCCAATACATGGACATGATCAGGATCGGGAAATTGACGCTGGCGGCAATGGCCAGCGCCATGGAAGCGACAAAAGCCACATTCTGATGCTCAAAAACAATGCCCAGAACCACAGCAATCCCGCCCAAAGCAAAAGTTGCCATCCGCGACACCCTGATTTCCTCGGCACTGGTGGTCGGTGTTTTTTTAAAGGTTTTGGCATAAAGGTCATGGGCAATGGTCGCCGCCCCGGCCAAGGTCAATCCAGCGACAACCGCAAGGATGGTGGCAAAGGCCACCGCCGACATAAAGCCCAGCATCAGGTTGCCGCCCATAAAATGGGTCAGATGCAGCGCCACCATATTACCGCCGCCCAGAATATTTCCCGCCCCGTCATGATAATCCGGGTKSWYCAYGRCMAMSSNCWTCGSYYYSNAASCAATKMNAMTGANCARRATMNTMRWMRKWKYCMAKCASKNTYGYSRCKASRMAGACCGACTGGCGGGCATCCCGGGCATCCTTCACCGTAAAGAAGCGCATCAGGATATGAGGCAGCCCCATAATGCCGAACATCATGGTCAGCGCAATGGATATGATGGCAATGGGGTCTTTCAGCCACAGGCCCGGTGCCATAATGGCATTGCCTTTGGGGTGGGTTTCTGTGGCGCTGGTCAGCAGAGTTTCAAAACTGAAATTGAAATTTTTCATCACCATGAAAGCAATGAATGTCCCGCCGATCAGCAGCAGAATAGCCTTGATCAACTGCACCCATGTGGTGGCCAGCATCCCCCCGAAACTCACATAGCAGATCATCAGGAAACTCACTAGTATCACCGCATAGACATAATCCAGACCAAATAAAAGCTGGATCAGCTTGCCTGCGCCCACCATCTGGGCAATCAGGTAAAAAATGATCACCGACAGAGAACCGATGGCCGAAATAATCCGGATCGGTTTTTTCTCCAGCCGGTAAGACACCACATCAATGAAGGTATAGCTGCCCAGATTACGCAGGCGTTCGGCGATAAGGAATAAAATAACCGGCCAGGCCGCCATCACCCCCACCGCCAATATGAGCGCATCAAAGCCAAAACCGTATATGGCCCCGGTAATACCCAGAAAAGTTGCCGCCGACATGAAATCTCCGGCGATGGCCGTGCCATTCTGCCACGGCTTGATCCCGCCGCCCGCCGCATAGAAATCATCCTTGGTGTGGGTATTGCGGGCCGCCCACCATGTGATGCCGAGCGTCGCCATGACAAAGATGAAAAACATGATAATTGCCGTGACATTTAGCGGTTGCTTTTCCACCTCGCCCAGAGAAAGGCCACCGGCAGCCAAAGCCATATCCGAAAAACCTGCCGTCAGCAATATTGCCGAAATACCCTTTTTACTCATAACCCAGATCTTTCAGTAATTCCGCCTTCAGCACATCAAATTTCCGGCTGGACCACCAGATATAAATCCCGGAACTGACCATACCGCTGATGATCACCAGCAGGGCGATCAAAATACCGTAGGTCATGCTGTGTCCTTCCTCCATCGAACTTGACATAAAACCCGGCGCAAAGGCCATGCCCAACACATAGATACCATATCCCGCCGTGACAATCAGACTGAACAGCAGGCTGAAACGGCCACGGGTGCGAACAAGCTGTTTGAATTTAGGATGAGCAAGACATTTTTCAGTTACTGACTGTGACATTTGAACTCCCGATATTCTGTCTTTATCCTTTATAATAGGCAAAGACATTAATTCAAATAAAATAAGGGGCCCCCGATGAGGCCCCTTAAAAAGCGCTTATTTCGATTCTATAATCTAGAAACTGGCCGTGCCGGTCACACCAAAGGTCCGGGGGGCGCCCCATACGCCGATTGTACCGGGCCCGATGAAGTAAGAATGGGCAACATAAGCTTCATTGGTCAGGTTCTTCGCCCACAGAGCTACTTTGAATCTGTCATCAGATGCTGTCCATGTGATACTGCCATTGAGCAGGGTTTTTGCCYGATTCAGCGTTTGGGATGCGGTGGCGAAGTCATTATGGGAAGAATCCGTATGGGTCAGTTGAGCATTAAAATTCAACCCGCCCATATCATTGTTCAGGTCCACATCGTAATCTGCGGTGAAATTATAGGAATTTTTCGGCGCCTGACGTAGTGGCAAACCAGAGAAATCAACTATGCCTGACGACGTTTCAATGAGTAAACCTTTGGCCTCCGTATCCAGATAACCATAACTACCGCTCAGGGTGAACTCATCTGTCACCGCCCAGATCAGGTCAACTTCAAAGCCCATAATATCGGCTGAACCGATGTTTGTGGTTTGGAAAGAACCAAAATCGGATCCTACAACGGGTCCGAAACGCACAATTTGTAAGTCGGTGTAATCCATAAAGAAAGCCACCGCATTCAAGCGGACAATGCCGTCTGCCAGATCACTTTTAAAGCCCAATTCATAATTGATCACGCCTTCCGGTTTAACCACAGTGCTTGCCGCAGATTCAACCCCCTGAGATCCCGCAAAGCCACCGGATTTATAACCCGTGGAGACCGTACCAAAGATCATCATATTGTCATTGGGACGATACTGAAGGGATGCCATCGGAGAGAAATCATTCCAGCTTTCATTAGGGTTAACCCGAAAGGTTTCGGCAATGATACGCAGTGATCCGCCGACCCCGTCACAGGCCGCAAAATTCGCAAAGCCTGCTGCCGCCCGGTCCGCCTCATCCATACCACAGTTCACAGCCGTTGCCACATAGTCTTTTTTATCATGGGAATAACGCCCGCCAACAAGCAGGGTCCATTGCTCAGCAAAATCCCAGGTGGCCTGCCCGTAAAGGGCATAAGAGGTAGAATCATTTTCCGTGCGGGTATATTCATTGCCAACGACAATCTGACCCGTTGCTTCGGAATTAAATTCAATCTTGAATTGTTCTGTACGGTCAGTTTTTTCTTTAAAGAAATAGGCCCCAACGACAAAACCGACATCACCTTCCAGTTCAGAAGTCCACCGTATTTCCTGTGAAAAGGTTTCGATATCTTCATCAATAACATCATTCACATCGGCGCCATAAACCCCCGCATCAAGATTAAATCCGCCGCCAAGAGGCGCCCCCACTGATGGCATGGCCCAATGAGTTTCAACGGAGCGGTAAGCGGTAATTGTTGTCAATGTACCCTTGTCAAAAGTAATATTACCGGTCAGGTTGGTGCCATAAACCTCGCGTTTAGAGAAACCYTCGATGGGAGAGGCGGATGTTTGCGGACGGTTTGCCCCGAGAGCCTCTGCGGTGCCAACATAGTCAAAATTGCCGTTCACAACGGGAAAGCGTCCCTGACTGTCACGGTCATCATCCAGATAATCAGCAGATAAAAGCCATTCGCTATTGTCCATCTCCAGTCTTAATTGACCGCGCACAGAAATCTGATTTTCATCATTCAGGTCTTTGTTCAACAGCGTATTGCGAACATAGCCATCATGTTTGCGGTAATTGGCAACCACTTTAGCAGAAAGATTTTCCGCAATCGGCCCGGTGACAAGTCCCTGAATACGCACGGTTCCTTCATTGCCACCTGTAACCGACAGTTTCGCGCCAAATTCATCGGAAGGTTTCTGGGTCACAACAGAAATGGCCCCGCCAATGGTGTTCCGGCCAAAGAGTGCGCCCTGCGGTCCTTTGAGAACCTCAATCCGTTCCAGATCGAACATGTCAAAATTAACGCCTGCGCCCCGGCCAATATATACGCCGTCAAGGAACAGAGCGACGGAATTGTCCAGACCAGCCCCATCATCAAAGGACCCGACGCCGCGCATGGAATACAGGGCCTGACCCGGGGCAAATTCAGAATATTGCATACCCGGCACACTGTTGGCGATACCTTCGGCATCATGAATATCCGCTTTTCTGATTTGATCCATCCCCAACACGGCAACAGAGACCGGAATATCCTGTACATTTCTTTCCCGTAATGTTGAGGTCACAATAATCTCATCAATTCTGAGTTCTGACGTGGTGTCATCGGCAGCCTGCCCCGACATCGGGGCGAGGATAGCCAGCAGGGCAACGCCTGACAGCATATGATTTTTGATACTGAATATCATAGATTTACTCCCGTTCTATATTTTTGATCAATTCTTAACATGCCGCTTCGCTTGGATTTCATGAGCTGCAATACCCTATTCAACGGCGGGGGTTCGAAACCCCTCAGTTTTTTTTAATATTTTGTTAATATTCAGAAATTGAAGGTGAGGGTCAGGCCGTAGGTGCGCGGCGGGCCGAACAGGGCAAAATCATTGCCGCCCAATACATAAAGATGGGAAATATATTCCTTGTCCATCAAATTTTTGGCCCAAAGGGTCACTTCCCAGCTGTCATCGGAAGACTCATAGGCAATAGAGGCATCCACCAGATCAAAGCCCGGCTGGATGGTCACACTGTTATCCGGCTCGCGAAAGCTTTCCCCCTGATAGCGGTAATCTGCCCGCGCCCTGAGACGGCCATCATACAAAGGCCGTTCATAATACAGGGCCAGATACAGGGAATGGCGCGGGGCCTGACGCAGGCTATTGCCGGTAAAATCCCGGCCCGAAAGATCATTGAAATCATCATAGGTAGCATCCAGATAAGCATAGGAACCGGAAAATTCCAGCCCCGTCAAGGCTTTCAGGGTAAATTCCATCTCCACCCCCTTCAGGCTGGCCGAGGCGGCATTGCTGGTCTGAAAGACGCCAAAATTTCCTTCTGTCTTGAACTGCACCACCTGTAAATCCTGGTAATCGGAATAAAAACCCACCAGATTCAGACGAAAACGATCCTCAAACCACTGGGACTTATAACCGATCTCGTAATTCCATACGGATTCCGGGTCTATGGTCCGCCGCGCCAGGTCAAGGGTCGCCGGCGCCCCCTGAAAGCCACCGCTCTTATAACCCCGTGACAGGCTGGCGTACCACATGATGTCAGTGCTCTGCTGCCATGACAAAACGAAGTTGGGAGAAAAATCGGTCCAGTTTCCTTCATTACGCAAGTTGAATTCCTCCAGCAATATAAACTGATCTCCACTGATTATATTCTGCTGGTCCATCTTTTTATTTTCATAGGTCAGGCGACCTCCAACGGTAAAATTAACCCTGTTCGTTATGGCATAAGTGGCTTCGCCAAAAGCAGCGAAGCTGTTGGTTCTGTTATCCTGATCCGTTGTGGCCACCCCTCTGGAAAAAATAAAATTCTCAATACGGTGGGTATGTTCAAACAGATAATATAATCCCAGAACATATTTCAGCCGTGCTTCCCCCGGTGATATCCAGCGCAATTCCTGGGAAAATTGTGAATGCTTTTCGTCCACATTGGAGTTAACCCGCTGATCAGTGAGGGACGATGGCAGGCCGGTTGAATCCTCCAGCCAGGAAAAATCCGTGCTTCGGAAAGCGGTAATGGATAGAAGCCTGCCATATTCCCCCTCATGACTGACCCGGCTGCTCAGCCCCCATATGGTGCGATTCGTAAAGCCCCGGTCACTGTTGATGGCACGCTTGGCACTACCACCCAGACTTTCAAAAATATCCGTTGGCAGCGCCTTTTCCCCGGTTGGCAGTCCGTCCGGACCCAGCAGCCGCACCGGCACCCGGCCCACCACCGGAATGCGTCCCGTACTCTCCAGATCATCTTTGGCATAGTCCCCGTTCAGGTCCAGCACAATCTGATCACTTAAGGCAAAACGCAGCTTGCCCCGCGTTGACCAGGTATTTTCATCATTCTGTTTAACACCCGGCAGAAAGATGCTTTCCTGCCAGCCATCGCGCGCACGGGAATGAAACGCCAGCCGGCCCAGAAGTTTATCCGCCACAAGCGGGCCGCTGATCACCCCGCGCAGATCACGCCGGTTATAGTTGCCAACGGTGGCTTCCAATTCCCCGGTCAGCTGTTCGGTGGGGCTTTTACTGGTGACATTGATAGCGCCGCCAATGGCGTTCTTGCCATATAGCGTCCCCTGGGCGCCGCGCATGATCTCAATCTGCTCAAGGTCAAAGAAATTCATGCTGATGGCGGTGATCCGGCCCACATAAACGTCATCAATGAACATGACTATCGAGTTATCCAGCGCCGCGCCGTCATCATTTGAGCCGACACCGCGCACATGTATGGTCGGCTGACCAATGCTGAAGCTTGCCACCGTCAGGCCGGGCACGCGGGTACCCACATCTTCCAGATTATGAAGACGGGCTTCGCGGATAAACGGCGGTTTTATCACGGTCACCGCCACCGGCACCTTCTGCATATTGCTTCGCCGGCGCAGTGAGGTGACGACAACCTCATCAACGGTTGTTATCACTTCAGAATCTTCCGTATCTTCCTGCCGGGCCGGATTGTCTGTGGACAACACCATGGCGTCAGGCCTTTGGGGTCTGAATAAATCCGGGGAGATGGAAACCGTCTTGCGGTCCGTATATTTAAATCCAAGTCCGGTATCTTTCAGCAACAGCGTCAGCGCCTTTGCGGGATACATATATCCCTTCAGGGCGGAGGATATTTTACCCTCGGTATCTTTTTTCCGCACCAGCAGCGATAAATCGGCCTGCGCACCAAAATTCAAAAGGGCGGTGGATAAGGATTGCGCCCCTATACTGAAATCTTTTTTATTTTCAGTTTGGGCATGGGAAAATATGCTTGTCCCGAAGACCAAGACAAGGCCAAGCAGCAAAACCCTGTTCATGGTCTGCTGAATTACAGATGTGTGTAAGCATCCCTCAACAGCCCTGAATACAGGAAAAATACCGACAAACCACTGTCGCATCTCCTGAATAACCTCCCATTAGGTTTGTTTCAGGACATTATACAATATTTTTATTTATTGGGATAGAGATAGATGAGATCCCGGGATATGGGGCGGGCGGTGATGTTAAATGTGGTCTCCAACGCCTTCAATGTCGCCGCCCTGTCGCCCATTTTAAGGATAGCCACCACTTCAATATCATTCAGGGCCGGATCGCCAATGCGAATTTCTGCCTCATAATAACGGTTGATATCCGCCACCAGAGCAGCAAAAGTTTCGCCGTTATAAATCAGCTTGCGGTCCCGCCATGCGAGGGCGGCTGCCCGGTCCGCTGCAACCGCAATATTGGCCAGATCATCATTGCCAAGGGTGAATTTCTCCCCCGGTACCAAAGTGGCGTCCAGCGATATCGTCACCAGATTATCTCGCATCTGGCCATAATCCACAACCCCGACCGACCCCTCCAGAACGGTCACGTCACTGGCATTACCCTTTTGGCGAATATTGAACTTGGTGCCCAGAACCCGCACAAGACCGCCGGTGGTTTCCACATAAAATGGCCGGTTTTTGTCTTTGGCCACCTCAAAGAAAACTTCGCCGGACTCCAGATAGACAATTCTTTTATCATCCTGAAGATCAATTCTGATTTTCGTATTGGTATTCATCACCAGATGAGAGCCATCTTCCAGAATGATGTCCGCCAACTCGCCAATCCGGGTGGAATGGCTGTCCATCAGTAAAATACCACCGTAATTAAATCCGGCGATACTGATCACCAAAAAAGCAATAGAGGCGGCAATCAGGCGCGGCGACCAGTGGGGCACAAAATTATTATTGGACGCTTCACGGGCTTTATGAGCGACATTTTTTGCCTCAAGAACAGAAAGGCCATCCCAAAATCCGCCAATTTGTGCATAGGCCGCCTGATGGCGGGGGCTTTGGCTTATCCAGGACACAAAATCAGCCGAACGCGGCGATGATATATCATCGGCGCGCATCAGCACAAACCATTCAGTTGCCTCATCCAGAAGGTTATCGTCTAATATCAGTTCGTTCATTCTCTCACTCTTCACCCCGTCATCTATCATAAACGGTTCATGACCGGGACACCTCAGTTTTTTTACTTTAAAGCCCGTCTTAAATGCTTAAGGGCCTGTATCATATATTTTTCCACCATACTTACGGAAATATTCAGGGCCTCGGCAATTTCACCATATTTCATATGTTGCGTCCGGTGCATCAGAAAAGCCCGGCGACATTTTTCCGACAGGGTTTCCAGCACCCGGTAAACCCTGTCAAGCTCCTGACGGGCCGCCACCTGCCGGTCCGGGGGAATGATGGTGGTCACGCTGGCACTGGCCTCTTCCACACCGCTGACCACTTCGCGGATATAGCGCAAGTGATGCTGGCCCTTGCGCTGGCGATCAATAATAATATTGGTGGCGGTACGATAAAGATAGGCCCGGGGATTTTCCATCTCCCGAAGACCCTCCCGCCGGATCAATTTCTGGAAAGCTTCCTGAAGAACATCATGGGCATCATCCCTGTTTTGCGTTTTCTGCATCAGAAACCGAAGGAAACCCTCATGATTATCCTGATACATCTGCTCAATGAATGATTTATGTGTTTTTCCCATAAACAACCTTTTATAGAATCCCGAAAATAATAATATTTTTCAGGATATTTTACAATAGTTGATAAAAATTCTACGTTGATGTAGAATTAATCATATAGCACATTAGGAAATATGTTAAGGAAAATTGAAATGAGCATCCAAAACCCCATATTGCTTGCACCGGACCGGAAAATGCCGAAATCCATTGCCATCATCGGGGCCGGCACCATCGGGCCTGATATTGGTTATTATCTGAAAAGCGCCCTCAAGGACCTGACGCTGGTGCTGATCGATATTAATCCCGATGCCCTGATAAAAGCCGTCGAACGTATTGATGCCTATGTGGAAAAAGGCCTCAAACGGGGCAAGTTAACCGAAGAACAGGCGGCGGCTGTGCGGCAGAATCTGGTGACATCCACCGATTATGCCGCGCTCTCGGACTGTGATTGGGTGCTGGAAGCGGCCACGGAAGACCTGGCGCTTAAAAGGAACATATTTTCTCAGATAGAGGCTCATGTGCGGCCCGATGCCCTGATTACCTCCAACACAAGTTCCCTACCGGCGACATGGCTGTTTTCCCATCTGGATCATCCGGGGCGGGCCACCGTTACCCATTTCTTTGCCCCCGCCTTCCAGAATCCGGTGGTTGAGGTGATCGACTGGAAAGGAGCTGACCCGGACCTGGGTAATTATCTGCGCTGGTTCTTTGCCATGACCGGCAAGGTTCCCATGGTCACCACGGACGCGGTATGTTTCATGCTCGACCGGATTTTTGATAACTGGTGCAACGAGGCGGCTCTGATGCTGGATATTGCCAGCCCGGCGGAGATTGACTCTGTGGCCATGGAACTGGTTCATGCGGGACCGTTTTTTGTACTGAATTTTGCCAATGGCAATCCGATAATTGTTGAAACCAATAGGGTACAGGCCGCAGAGGAAGGCGACCATTACACCCCTGCGGCAATTTTCAACGAGGTGGACAAATGGGATACCAATCCGCCCGCCTCCCCCTGTGATGTGGCCCCGGACGTGGCGGCCACCATCCGCGACCGCCTGCTGGGTATCCTGTTTTCCCAAACCGTCGACATCATGGACCGGCGCATCGGCTCTGCGGCCGATTTTGATCTGGGCTGCCGTCTGGCCTTTGCCTTCAAAAAAGGCCCGCTGGAACTGATGAAGGATTACGGCGAAGCAGAGGTCATGCGTATTCTGCAAAAATTTGCCGATTATAAACCGGGAATGCCCCAGCCGAAGAAACCCATCTCTGAATATCTTGATTTCCACCGCAATATTCTGGTGGATGACGTGGACGGGGCCAAGGTCATCACCCTGCGCCGGCCCGAGGCCATGAATGCGCTTCATGATCAGATGACCGATGAAATTCTGTCAGTCATTACCAAATATGAGAACAACCCTGACGTCAAGGGCTTTGTGATCACCGGATATGGCAATCAGGCCTTTTGCGCCGGGGCCGACATTGGTAAATTCCCCAGCCTGCTGGGCAACCGGGCCGAAAGCATAGACTATGCCGCCCGCTGTTCCCGGCTGCTGGTTCATCTGGATAATTGTCCAAAACCGGTTGTTGCCGCCCTCAACGGTCTTGCCCTTGGCGGCGGTCTGGAGCTGGCCACTCGCTGTCACGCTTTGGTGGCACGGGAGGAGGCCTGGATGCAATTGCCGGAAGTAACCCTTGGCATTGTGCCGGGCATCGGAGCCATGGTAATCCCCTATCGCCGCTGGCCACAGGCAGCGGGTATTTTTAACCATATGCTGACCCGGGCCGAGAAGCTGACCGCAAAGCAAGGGTATGAAATTGGTATGATTTCGACAATTGTTTCTGATCCGCAGGACCTGATTCCTGCGGCCATCCGGCAATTGGACATCTTGCAGGGATCGCGGCATGAAATCGCCAGTGGTCCTGTTCATATTGCCGGTTTTGAACGATCAGACGGAACGTCTGTCACCGGACAGGTTTTAAGCGGTAAAATCATAGCGATCATTGAAAAGGCCGTGGGCAAAGCCGCCGCAGCCCCATCACTGGAAGATGCCCTTGATGTGGGATATGGGGCCTTTGGCGACAGCGCCTGCACCGCCGCCGCCCGCGAGGGAATTTCAGCCTTTCAGGAGCGCCGCAAACCTGACTTTGAAAAGACGGGTTAGGGAGAGGTGATACCCTCCAGAATAATATCTGAAAAATTCTGCCCGATTTGATCAAGGGACAGTTTTCCATCCGGACGATACCAGCTGGACAGGCTGTTGCATAAGCCCAGAAGGGAATAGACCAGCATTTTAGGCGGCATGTCACCTCTGATACTACCCTGCCTGCAAGCGGCGCTGACCAAATCTATCCACAGACTTTCATAGGCTTTGAACATATTCCTGAGCTGAATGAATTTCTGCTCCACATCATCCTTGCTGTTTTTACGCACCGCCATGGCCATGTGAAGATAGCTTGAATTGAAATAGCGGATGTGGTTGACAATAGCCCGCCTGATGGCTTTTTTATGGTCCGTCTCTTCGGCCATGATGGTCTTGAAATTATCCATGACATGGGCAATCTGCGGTTCAATAATATCATACAGCAGATCATACCTGCCGGGATAATAATAATAAAGCGATTCCCGCCGGATACCAACCGCATCGGCAATATCCGCCAGACTGGTCGCCGCAAAGCCCTTGTCACTGAAAAGCCGGTTGGCGGCTTGCAAAATCACCTCCCGTTTTTTGAATTTCCTGACCATAATTTGTGTCTTTTTTCTTTATATTGACGGAAATCATATTCTTTTCTGCCAGTTATGGGTAGCCATATTCGTCAAACCATCCTACTATCCCGCTAAATTCATCAAGGGCAGAGGGCAGATAACCGTGCGTAAAAATAACTTTCCAGACAATGAAGAAGCTTTTCTTGATGATTTTATTCCCTATGTCATGTACCGGATCACCAACCGGTTGAATATGGATTTGCAGGACTGCCTGCGGCCCCTGAAAATAAATGTATCGCGCTGGCGGGTCCTCTGCGCCCTTCACGCCCGAAATGGCCGCAATATGAGCGAACTTTGCGCCTTTACCATGATGGAACAATCATCGGTCAGCCGGGTCATCGACAGCATGGAAAAAGAAAAGCTTGTCGTCCGCAAACTGCGCAAAAAAGACAACCGCTATGTGCTGGTCCATCTGACGAAAAAGGGCAACGAAATATTTCGCCGGGCCTCGGTTCCGGCATTTTCACGGGAAGACCGGGCGTTAAAAGACTTTTCTGATGACAGCAGGCAACAGCTTTTAAGCCTGCTCAACCGTATATTGGAAAATATTCAGGGGGATTCCCGTTAAAAATACGCCACAAGGCCGGTCCCGTTTTCTCAAATGTCAGGACCGGAATATCCACTTTCTGGAATGGGGGGAACCAGCAAAAGATACGGTGATTATCTGGCATGGGGTAACCGGCACCTGCCGGGACCATGAGGAACTGGCCGCCCGCCTGAGCCACAGTTATTATGTGATCTGCCCGGATTCCATCGGTTGCGGCCTGTCTGACTGGACCCGTGATAAAAAGAATGATCCCGGCCTTGCCGCCTATGCCGCCATCGCCCGTGATCTTTTGCGGCAACTTGGCATTACCTCTGTACGCTGGATCGGCGCATCGAAGGGGGGCGGCCTTGGTATTGTCCTCGGGGATATTATGACAGAATGTCCCCTCAGCCATCTTGTCCTTGATGATGTGGGACCGGGTTTCCCGGACTGGTTACGCCAGGCGGCCATGAAGAATATCGCCGACCCGCCCACATTCGACAGTTTCATCGAATTTGAAACCTACCTGAAAAATACCCTGTCCCGGGGCGGCCTGCTACTGGATGATAAAAGATGGCGCCGTCTGGCGGAAAACTGGTGCCGCCAGACCGATGACGGCCATTTCACCTATCAGAATGACCCGGCTCTCGCCAATCAGTTCAGTCTGCACGGGCAGGATTTTAACATCTGGCATCATTATGATCAGATCACGGCAAAAACCCTGCTTCTGCGGGGTAAAAAGTCCATCGTCCCCGATCATGAGGTGGACATGATGCGCATTCGGGGGCCAAAATGCACGGTTCAACCCCGTCCTGGCGGTCACATCAACCTGCTCCATGAAAAAAGCCTTCAGGATGTGATCATCCGATTTCTTGCGCGTTAAAAATAACCGCCGTGGTCAGTTGTGAAATTTTTGTACAGCCAAGCAGTGCCATATCCCGAATAATCTCCGCCCTGATCAGCTCAAACATCCGGTCCACCCCTTCTTCGCCCCCGGCAGCAAGCGCATAAAGATAAGGCCGCCCGATCATCACCGCCGTGGCCCCCAGCGCCAAAGCCTTGATCACATCGGTGCCCCGCCGAACCCCGCCGTCAAGCAGGATTTCTGCCCGGCCCGCCACCGCCTGTACAATCTGCGGCAAAACTTCAATGGTTGACGACATAGAGTCCAGCTGACGACCGCCATGATTGGATATAATAATGCCACTGGCGCCAATTTCCACGGCCCGCCGGGCGTCCTGCGGATTAACAATACCCTTGATCAGAAAGGGACCGTCCCATTGCTCAATCATCCAGGCCACATCATCCCAATCCACCGTGGAATCAAATTGGCGCGAAATATAATCCATCAGACCGCCGCCATCCGAAACAGCCGCTTTGGCCGAAGAGGCCACATTGGCAATCTCGATCTTCGGGCTGGTCAGATAATGATAGAGCCAGCGCGGATGAGACATCACATCCATCGCTGTCTTTAGGGTCAGGGCGGCGGGAAAGGTTAACCGGTTGCGCAAATCCCGCTCCCGGTTGCCATGCACCGGCAGGTCCACTGTCAGACACAGGGCGTGATAGCCACTTTTGCGGCATCTTGTCATGAATTCCCTGATGATCTGCCGGTCCCGCCAGACATAAATCTGGAACCATTTGCAGCCACCGCTGGCGGCGGCGGTATCCTCTATGGAAGTACTGGAAACCGATGACAGGGAATATATGGTCCCGGCCCGCGCCGCCGCCCGTGCCACGGCCACTTCGCCGCTGTGATGAAACATGCGTGTCTGGCCTGTGGGCGACAGTAACAGCGGAATATCAACTTTCTGCCCGAGAACCATGGTCGACAGATCAATATTCTCCACATTCCTGAGCACGCGGGGCATCAATTGAATTTTTGAAAAACTGTCCTGATTACGCCGTAATGTCACCTCATCATCAGACCCGCCGTCCAGATAATCAAATATCATACGCGGCAGGCGGCTCTTGGCCAGCACCCGAAAATCATCAAGATTAAAACAGGATTTCAACTGTGACATTTTTTCCCTTTTGTTTCATATAAAGGTACGATACAGCATCCGGGCCGCAGCAATCATCAAAAAAATACCAAAAGTCATCCTAAGTTGCCTTTGGGTCAAGGCATGGGCAATTTTCACCCCAAGAGGCGCCGCAAGGAAGGTTGCCGGAGACAGAACCAGAAAACCAATCACATTGACAAAGCCCACACTGCCCGGCGGCAAGGCCATATTGCCCTGTCCCGTTATCATAAAACCAAGGGTTCCGGGCAACGCAATCAACAGGCCGAAAAAAGCCGACGTGCCCACGGCCCGGTGAATGGGCACGTTAAATATGGTCAACGCGGTGACACTCATCGCCCCGCCGCCAATGCCCATCATGGTGGACACCATACCGATTATGCCGGGAAACAAAGTGCCGGGAAAACCCACCGGAACCCGGTCTGCCAGTCTGATTTTTTCCAGCGGCAGGATCATTTTCAGGGCGACCAGCAAGGCAACAACAGCAAAGATAGCCGTGAGGGCGGCACTGTCCACCTGCGCGGCCAGCCAGGCACCGCCTGCGGCACCGACAAAGATCGCTGGCCCCCAGTCTTTGGCCAGCGCAAAATCAACCGCACCGCGCCGGTGATGGGCACGGGCGGAGGAAATGGAGGTGGGAATGATCGTCGCCAGCGATGTGGCCACTGCCACATGCATCCGCACAGCAGGGTCAACGCCGATGAAACCCAGGGTAAATTCCAGCACCGGCACCATCACAATGCCGCCGCCAATTCCCATCAGCCCGGCCATAACCCCGGCCATCAGCCCCGTCGCCAGCATCAGCAGGAGCAAAGGCAGATATATTTCAACGGATTCCATAGGAGGACGTTAAGGAATTACACAGAAAAAGCAAGACTTTAGACATACTGCCCCGCCGCATGGCCCGATGCCCAGGCCCACTGGAAATTATAGCCGCCCAATTGGCCGGTGACATCTACCACCTCGCCAATGAAATAAAGGTCTGGAACTTTCGTGCTTTCAAATGTTCTGGAGGATATTTCACGGGTATCCACCCCGCCGCGTGTCACTTCCGCCGTTCTGAAACCTTCGGTGCCATTGGGCCGGATGCGCCAGCCATGGATAAATTCCGCCACCTGTGACAGCTTTTGATTGGACAGGTCCGCCATGCGCCCGTCCTCAGCCACCTCATCACAGATAAAGCGGGCCAGCCTGCGGGCAAACCGCTGGGTCAGGATATTGTGAAGTTCCTGTTTTGGCTGTGTCCGCCGTTGTTCCTTCAGAAATTCCAGCATGTCCCGGGCAGGCGACAGATTGATCCGAACCTCTTCACCGGGCTGCCAATAGGATGAAATCTGCAATATGGCCGGGCCGCTAAGACCCCGGTGGGTGAATAAAATGGCCTCTGAGAAAGATTTCCTGCCAAGGCTGACCACCGCATCTGTGGTAACCCCGGCCAAAGACCTCAGCCGGGCCAGCAATTCATTCTGAAATATGAAAGGGACCAATGCCGGTTCTGGCCTGATGATATTATGGTCAAACTGCGCCGCCACCTGATAACCAAAACMGCTGGCCCCCATTTTCGGGATGGATTTGCCGCCACAGGCAATCACCAGTGAACGGCAGCTAAGCCTTTCATCCAGCCGGAAACCATTTTTCGTCTTCTGAATATCCCGGATTTCAGTGTCGGGACAGATAACGACCTTTGCCGCCTCACATTCCGAGCGCAGCATATCAATGATCTGATGCGATTTTCCGTCACAGAATAATTGTCCGGATTTCTTTTCATGATAGGCAATCCCGTGCTTTTCCACCAGAGCGATAAAGTCCTCCGGGCCATAACGCCTCAGGGCAGACAGACAGAAACGTGGATTTGCGGACAGGAAATTCTCCGGGCCACACTCAAGATTGGTGAAATTACAGCGCCCGCCACCGGAAATGCGGATTTTCCCGGCTATCTGGGCCGCTTTTTCGATGATCACAACCCGACGGTTCCGTTTTCCGGCCTCTATGGCACACATAAGTCCGGCAGCGCCGCCACCGATGATGATCACATCAAAGTCTGTCAACACCGCATAATCAACCATTTTATGAGTCTACGACCTAATGGACTGCCCCGGCTTCCTTCAATGTTTTTTCGATACGGCGGCGGCGGGTTTCAATGGCATGTTGCAGGGGTGAGCGACCGGAATAATCTTCCAGATCATAATCAGCCCCGGATTCGAGAAGCAACTTTACAATCTGGTCCTTTCGCGCAAGAACAGCGGCAATCAACGGCGTCGTGCCATTATTGTCCGCCATATCCAGGTCGGCCTTGAACTTTATCAATAGGGCCACCGTGGTCCGGTCACCATTGCCCGCTGCGATGACCAGAGACGTTTTGCCATCCTTGCCATAAAGATTCGGTTTTGCACCGTTTTTCAGCAAATACTGGGCGAGAGGAGCATCTTTAATTCTGGTAACCATGATCAAGGCTGTGGTTTTATCATCATAATCACGGGTATTAACATTGACGCCCTTCTCAATGGCCATTTTAATATCCCGGTAATTAACTTCCTTGACCGCTTTAAGGAATTTATAGGATGCTGAAAAGCTCTGTGCCTGTACGGACGTCAGCCCAAATACTGTAACAATTAATAAAATGCCGATGAATTTGATAAACCGCATTTAAAACTCCAGTTTTTAAGTCGCATTCACGGGGAATGCTCCCTACTATATAGGGGAGATTCGCCCCAACAACAAAGATATAATTTTCAGCTTTCAGGAAACCGCCATGTCCACATCCAAAGTCATTCTGATTCTGCTCATGATACTGGCAATTCTTTCTGCTGTTTTTATCTCGTTTTATTCTCCGGGAAGCCCTAAAACCACCACCGCCATACAGAATAGCAAAGCCCTGATTGGTGGCCCCTTTACCCTGATTGATCATCATGGCAAACATGTGACCAATGAGGATTTCCGGGGGAAATATATGCTTATTTACTTCGGTTATACCTATTGCCCGGACATTTGCCCCATGGAATTACAGAATATGTCCGATGCCCTCGACCGGGTTTCAGAAGAAACCCTGAGCCAGATCACACCCCTATTCATTACCTTTGATCCCGAGCGTGACAGGGTAAAGGAAATGGCCGATTATATACAATATTTCCACCCGAAAATGATTGGCCTGACCGGCAGTATGGAACAGATAAAAGCTGTCAAGAAAGCCTACCGGGTCTATAGTGCCAAAGACCAAGTGAAAGAAGGCGATGACCCCGCCGCCTACACAATCGGACATTCGTCCTATACCTATCTGATGGACAGAAACGGCGAATATGTCACCCACTTCAGACGCATGACCAGCCCTGAAGTCATGGCCCGGAAATTACAGGAAATCATCCGCTGATGAATAAATTCTGGCGCGAAAAAAAACTGTCCGAAATGACGGAAAAACAATGGGAATCCCTCTGTGACGGCTGTGGTCTGTGCTGTCTTCATAAACTGGAAGATCAGGATACCCATGAGATAAAATATACCAATGTGGCCTGCCGGTTGCTGGACAGCAAAAGCTGCCGGTGCAAAAATTACACCAGCCGGAAAACCATGATACCCGACTGTGTGGTTCTGACCCCGGATCAGGTGTCACAATTTCACTGGCTGCCCATAACCTGTGCCTACCGGCTGGTGAGTGAAGGCCGGGATCTTTACCCTTGGCATCCGCTGGTTTCCGGCTCCGCAACCACTGTCCACAGCGCCGGAATTTCGGTACAGGGCCGGGTAATCTCCGAACGGGACGCGGGCGACCTGGAAGATCATATCGTCTGTTGGGAGGATTAGAGTCTTTCTGCTTTAATTTGACTCAATTTGATGTCATCCTGTTTTTCTGTGGGTCGGCGCGGCCTGTGGTGCGATGCGGCGCATCGGACAAAGGGCGCAACACCCCCACAGGAAAACAGGGTGGCACCGCAGGCCGGGTTCTTTTGCGCTGTGGCTGAGGCACGCTGTTTGAACGATGCCCTGCATCGTCCGGCAAAGCGGGCCGCGCCACAACGTAAAATAATCCCGGTCAAATGGGTCAAATTAAAGCAGAAAGACTCTAAATCATGGCGGACCCGGATTATTATGTGGGCGAATTTCCCCTGATACTGAGACGCCACCCCCGGGCAAAGCATCTTAAATTACGCTTTGAAGCTAAAAGTGGCGCCGCCCTGCTGACACTGCCGCCGGGTATCCCGGACCGAAAAGCCGTGCAGTTCGCCAACCGCCACCATGACTGGTTAAAAGATCAATATGAAAAATCCCCGAAAATAACAGCTTTGACTGCAGGCAATGCGATCCCCTTTCGCGGCCAGACCATCCGCATCATTCATGCGCCGGACAAAGCGGCGGCTGTCCATATCAAAGACGGGCTGCTGACCGTCGGCGGCCATCACGCTGCCTTTGAAAAGCGGCTTCAGAACTGGCTTAAGAAGCAGGCCCGACAGGCTCTGACGGAGGCTGTTGAAAATTTTAAACCCCTGCTCGGATACGGCCCCCACCGGATTATGGTACGCGATACCACAAGCCGCTGGGGCAGCTGTTCAAGCCGCAAAACCCTGTCTTTTTCCTGGCGGCTGATTATGGCACCTCCTGACATTCTGAATTACGTGGTCATTCACGAAATGGCACATCTTGTTGAAATGAATCATGGTCCCGCCTTTTGGAAAATCGTGGAGAGACTGTGTCCTGACTGGAAGAGCTGCCGCCGCTGGCTGAAATCAGAGGGCAACGCTCTGATGCTGATCGGATAATATATCCAGCGATGTTACCCTTTGCGCCGCCACAAAATACAACAGCAGGTCCAGGGTCAGGACAGGTTTATCACTGTCTTCCTTTTCCATGACAATCTGGAAGGTTGCCGTCTGACCCTTTTGATCAGAATTTTCAAGTTTTGATAATGTCACCTGTATTCTTACCCGGCTGCCTGTGGGCAGTGGCCTGAGAAAACGCATATTTTCCGCCCCCCTGTTCTGACCATAACACAGACCGCTAAAAGTCACTATCTGATCAAATAACTGCGGAACCAGTGACAGAAGAAGAAAATTATGGACAATTGTCCGGCCGGAGGGAAGTTCGGTGCCCGCCCGTTCCTGATCCATATGTATCCATTGAAAATCGCCGGTAGCCTCGGCAAATTTATTAACCCTGCTCTGGGTTATTTCAACCCATTTTGATGTGCCGATCCGGCGTCCCGTATAATGTTTAATATCCTTGATGTGAATTCTGACTTTTGCCATCTGTATTTCCGTATAATAAAGAGATTACAAAGTCTAGCATCTGCATATTACCGAAGCGTCAAGGTTAGTTAAGATTTTACTAAAGTGCCCACATTATTTATGCTTTGGCTTGTCACGGGGACGTATATTGGGTGTGGTCAGTGTCGCATCATCCCGGCCCAGATGCACCCGTACCATAAAAGCCCGCCATATCCTGGCCGGCATACCACCGCCGGTCACATGTTCCATGGGGCTTGCATCATCATTCCCGACCCAGACACCATTGACCATATTCAGGCCATAACCCAGAAAAAGGGCATCCTTGTAATTCTGCGTCGTGCCGGTTTTCCCGGCCACCACAAAGGGCATTTGTGCCTGCCTTGCGGTTCCCCAGGTCACCACAGATCGCAACAGACTGTCCATCACGGCCACCACATCATCGGTTAATATTTTTTTGGAAGGCCCCGCTATA
>NVTJ01000034.1 GCA_002401545.1 Alphaproteobacteria bacterium | reverse complement strand
AATATCCATTTTACCGGACGTGATCGCAAAGTTTTTTATGGTCAGCGTGCCGCCATTATCCCGCCACAGGGCAAGGCTGTCCTTTGAATAGGCCGGAAATTCTTCCCCGTGAAGCTGAAGATCAATTTTAACCTGATCCGCTGTCCTGCCAAAAATACCGACCGGAATTTCCCGGGCAATGACATCCTCGGCTTCCAGATACAGCTTCATCTGTAGGGGGAGTTCCATGTTCTCCGCCTCACCGGATGGAGCAGGCTTCATGATATGCAGCTTCACCTGCCCCGCCCCGGACAATTCAGCCCCGCCCGTGGTCCAGGTCAGTTTTTTAATGATCAAGGACGCTCTCTGAAATTTACGATGGGTCAAATCAATGATCACAGACGCGCGGATTTTGCCAAAATCCATGGTCAGGGCGGGATGGCGGCGGCGGCCCACACGCAAAGTACCGCCATCGCTGACAATCACACCATGATTTATTTTCCACGGGAAAGCCACCAATGTCATATGGGGAAACGTCACCAGCAGCGGCAATTTACCCCGGCCCGCTTTGATCACCCGCAGACCGGTCAGCGAAAGCTCCAAGCGGTAGGGAAAGCCGTTAATTTCCAGATCTTCATAACGAATGCTCAGCCCCCGCGATTTCTGCTGACTGACCCAGACTTCTATCCTGTCCTCCACCTCTCCGGCCATATAGTACCAGAAAAAGCTATAGCTCAATATCAGAAGCAGAACAGCCGTGACCAGAATTCTTAAACGCATAGGGTATTTTCCGTTTCCTGTGATTTCCCTGCCCGGCTGTTATGTGCCATTATCCGGGTCAAACATCAAGTATCCGTATTCGGAATAAACTCACCAGATATTTACTATATTCCCGAGCCAGAGAGACAAAGCGGATATTTTCGGGCCGCCACTGCCCCACAGGATGGGCAACTATCCTGATCTCCGGCATGTATCGCCGTATCTCTATCAGGGTTCTGGGCATATGTTCCAGAGACGTCACCACCCTGATTGACGACATGTGGTTTTTTCTCACCCACAGGGATATTTCCTTGGCATTTCCCGCCGTATTCTGTGCCATGGTGCCGCTTTCAATACAACAGTCGGCAAGCCTTTCCGAGCTGCCAAGCACCGCACGCAGTTCCGCATCGGTCACCTGTTCATTGACCCCGGAAATAAAAAGCTTGTCCGCCATGGCGCCTTCCAGCAGCCGAACCGCTTCCTGAAGGCGGTTGTTGCCCCCGGTCAGGACAACAATGCCATCAGTTTTTCTGGCCACCGGTGGTTCCGCCTGAGACAAGCCGTATATGAAATGAAACAGTCCTGCCAACCATATAAGAACCAGACCTGCACCCAGATAAAATATATATTTCATCACACCATCCGACCCAGATTTCGCAGGACGGTTATGCGTGCTGTGAGCATGGAAATTAACGCTGCAAAAAGGGGAATGATCAGCAGAATTGTCACCTGTACAACGGGAAAACTCGGAATTTTGACCAAACCTGCGGCCAGGTCACGGAACAAATATATCAGGCTTGTCAAAGTGATAAAGGCCAGTAAAAGCCCGATGATACCCCCTTTCAGGCCATACTTCATGAAACGGTCCTGAAAGGCACGGGCAATCATCCCGTCCTGTGCCCCCAGATGATGCATGACCGCAATGGTTTCCCGATTCTCCGCCATACCCGCCTTGGTGCCAAAGATAACGATACAGACCGTGGCCAGCACCACCAGAAGAAGAATGCCAAGGGCGGTATATTCCACCACATCCATCAGGCGCAGAAAACGCCCCAGCCATTGCTGGTGATCATCCAGATGGATATTTTCCGATATTCCGGCCAGCATCCTGCGCAGAGCGTCCAGATTAACCGTCAGGGTACGGCTGACGGTAACATCAATCATATAGGGTACCGGAAGGTCACGGGTCACATTGCCCTGTCCAAGCCACGGCTCCAGCAGTTTTTCAATCTCCACATCATTCAGCTTGCGCACGAATTCAATGCCCGGCGTTTCCCGTAAAAGCCGGATAGCCTGATCCAGATCCGCGGCGCGCCGGTCCGGGTCAGCGGAGGTAATCTGCACGGTCAGCCGGTTGCTCAGGGTTTCTGTCCATGCGCCAAAACCCTCATGAAGCATCATGGCACCCATAAGGGCAAGGGCGCTCAAATAGACCATAACGGCCATAACATAGGGCAGCAGCCGTGTGGCCTCATGACTTTTTTCATCCGGCAGGAAATGAACCGCTTTGGTCATGACGGGTTTCCCTTGTCATAGGCTCTGGGGCCAAATTCTTCCTGATTCAGGGTATGGGTCTCAAATCCGGCGGCATCAAAGCCTTCCTCCATCGGCATATTCTCCCCGGCCCGGAACATTTGCAGCTGTCCGCCGCTGAGATGCATCCGGTCTGCCTTGACCCTGTTCACCAGCCCCATGTCATGGGTGGCAATAACCGTTGTTGTACCCAGTTTATTCAACTCCACAAACARATGCATGATCCGTTTGGCAATGGCCGGGTCAACATTACCCGTCGGTTCATCCGCCAGCAGCAGGTCCGGCCGCTTGATGACCGCACGGGCAATGGCCACCCGCTGTTTTTCCCCGCCGGATAATACCGGGGGCCGCGATTTCATCCGCCCTTCAAGGCCAACCCATGTGAGAAGCTCTTCCACATGCTGTTCTATTTCAGCCCCCTTTCCCCCGGCAATCCACAGTGGCAGCGCAACATTCTCCACCGCCGTTAAATGATCCAGCAGCCTGAAATCCTGAAACACAACACCAATTCTGCGGCGAAAGCGGGGAAGGTCGCGACGCGAAACACCCCCCATATCCTCGCGGAACATGGTTATTTTCCCTCGTGAGGGACGATGCGCCAGATACATCAGTTTCAACAGACTGGTCTTGCCGGCGCCGCTGAACCCGGTGAGAAAATGCAATGATCCCGGTTTCAGGTTAAAGGAAATATCTTTTAATACTTCCGACCCCATGCCATATCTCATACCAACATTTTCAAAATGGATCACGCAGATTACGCCTTTTCATGATGTGCCGCCTTTGAAGCTCGTCATAACCATAACAACTCCCTCCCGAATCGTAAACTGATAAATAGATGTTGTCTCAGGACTCTTGCGTTAATCATTTCATCTGATTATAACCGTATAAAACCATAAACCCGTTAAAAAAGAAGAGTTACAGGCTTCTGCATGATCCTGACCTGCCCCGAATGTTCTGCACGTTACATTGTTGATCCAAAGGTCCTTCTCCCCAATGGCCGGGTGGTCAGATGTGCCAAATGCAAACATAGCTGGAAAGAGGATGCCCCGGACAAGGATACGCCTGTGGTTGATAAGGCGGAGGCAACGGGTCCACAAACGCCCCCGGCCGCCAAATCCGATAACGAAGCCACCGGCCCCGATGAACCGGACACCACTGAAGATGAATTCGCCATCCGGCGGACACAACGCAGGAAACGGCCCCGCCCCCTGCCCAAAGGCACCAACCTGCCCGCCCTTCAGAACCATAAATATGGTCATGTTCTCTGGGGATGGTACGGCCTTGGCGCCTTCCTTGTGCTGTTTGTCACAAGTTTCCTCATCTTCCAGACAACCATAAGTGAAATCTGGCCGCCGTCACATAAACTATACCGGTCTCTGGGCCTGGAAAATGGTTATTCCTGGCAGAAAGAGCCTGACGGCAAAACACAGCCGCCTGACATTTCCTTTGATGAACTGTTCAAAATTGAAAACACCATCCCCAGCAAAGTTCTGAACGGGACGGTGGTCACATTGAAGATAGAGGGTGATATTGCCAATCTTGCCGACAGGACACTGGATCTGCCTTTACTCAGAATTTCCCTCAAGGATGATCAGGGCCAGACCATTCGGGAATGGACCTTCAAGTCATCGGCAGCAACTATTTCACGGGGAGAAAAAATTCCCTTTTCCACTTCCCTGCCCAATCCCCCAGAAGACGCCACCAGTATCAGCGTCACTTTTGCCAAAAAATAATAAAGCCACGTCACCGCAACTTCTCTGGTCATAAATGTGCCGTAAAGATATTGTAAATCATTATACAGTACTCTGACCCTGAAATATTCGGGRAGTTTAAAGATGGCACATATTCTTATTGCAGAAGACGAGGTGGCCGTTCGCATGTTTGTCAGTCGGGCGCTGGAATACAGGGGACATAGCACCGTGGGCGTTGAAGACGGCGGTGCGGCCATTGATGCCATGGCGACAGAGACTTTTGACCTTCTGCTGACCGATATTGTCATGCCGGTAATGGACGGCATTGCGCTGGCACTGAAAGTATCTTCGGAGTATCCACAAATGCCCATCCTGATGATGACAGGATACTCACATGAACAGCAGCGCGCCCATAACCTTGAATGTCTGATCCATGATGTGATCAGCAAACCCTTCTCACTGGAAGAATTATGCAATACCGTTGATGGTATTCTAAAAAATCCGCGAAAACTGCATTAGAGTCTTTGTGCTTTAATTTGACTGAATTTTCAGGTTGAGAATATTTTTCAACCTGTTGAGCAATGTCAATACCTCGCTCTGATACTGGGCCGCCGTGCCCATATCCCCCGCCTCCATGCTCTGAACCACATCACGTATCAGGTCACTTGCCGTCGTCGTAAGCCGGGTCGTATCAATCCCGGACTTGGCCAGAATCCGCCCCAGACTGGTCACATTCGCGCCGAGCTTTTTCTGGATGGCGATCCATTTATCAATATCCCTGTTAAAGGCCATATTCAGGCCTTTGGTATCCAGACTGGCAAGTTCCAGTTTGACGGTATTTTTATAAACGAAGGACATAACCTCCCGCTGGGCCTGTTTGATAATACTCACCGTATCCCGTGCCCGGCTGACGATCTGAAAACGCTTAAGCCCGATCTCGGACAATATACCCCTGTCACGATAGATAAATCCATGCTCAAGATAAGAAATCAAATCGACGGCCTGATCATATCTTTTATGGTGGTTATGGGTGAGAATTTTGCCATATATCCGCCGCAGCTCTTCAATATCTATTGCCTCCGGATCAAATCCGCCGGCGTGCGGCAGGGTTTGATCCCGCAGGAACAGGATAATGGTTTTGTCAATTTCCTGAAGCTGTTTTTTGATCCTTCTCCCTTCCTGACCCTGATACAGACTAAGCTTCACAGCCGCCAGAAGAGCCAGTATATCACGGCCAAACTGCCCCCCGTCGCCATCTTCCATCTGACCGGCAAGATCCCACAGGATCTCYCGGGCGCTGGTAATGTCATCATCATGCCTGGGCGTGGTAAGGCGCCAGTAGGCCGACCGCAGAGCCATATAATATATGCCCGGCATCTGTCCGTCACCAGGCACCAGCCCCAGAGCCATAAGCTGCCGCGCCAGCTTTTTCCTGATCTGTGGTTCGGTGATCAGCCGGGCGCGGATTTCAGCGATTTTTCTGGCATGAGGATTGGAGAATTCCTTTACCGGCAGGGTTATGGTGCCAAGAATCTTCAGCTGCTTCTGCCCCGCCTGATCTGTCACATCCACAATAAGGTCAACCTGGCTGCCGGCCAGGTCAGACGATGCAAGATTTATATAAAGCTCGCCGGTAAATTCCCTGAGGCCGGAAACCGCCAATATTGTCCGATCAGACAGGACATCCGTATCACTGCCGGCCCGCACCAGCCCGATGGCCACTTCCTGCAGGCCATAATCATCAATCAGGTGAAGCGACAGACCAAACAGCCCGTCCCCGGTCAATATCTGACGAAAATCGGCCCTTTCAATGATCGGCGCATCATCGGCCACCAGCTGTATCGGCCATTGCCCCATCACCCGACTGCCGTCCCTGATTTGCCAGACCGTTTCGTCTTTCAGGGTAAAATATGCCACAAAGCCACCCTCTTCGGCAGATAAAAATTCCACTCTTCTCTGGCCGGCAATCAGGGTCGGAGCATAGAGTATATTCGCCACCCTTATGATGATTTCGCTGCCTTCAGGCACGGGCTTTGGCATCACAGACGGGGTATTTTCAAGATCTGGCTGTTCGGTAAATCCCGCCGCTCCGCTATAGTCGGGGGGGATCACGGTCATGGTGATTTCAGGCACCGGATAGGCAAATACCGCCCGGGGCTTTACCGCAATTTCAAGCAGCCTTCTGCTGTCCGGTCCCGCCAATATTGCCGCAATGCCCAGCAGAATCACTGAAAGAAATGCCGCCTTCAGACTGGCCCTCAGGGTCCACAGGCCTTTCTCGACAAGCCCGCCCATGATAACCATCATCATCGCCAGCGCCAGAATCCCATAGGCAACAAGCTGTGCCACAGGCGGCAGATAGCCCCACAGGTCTGTCAGCGACAGCGCCAGATAAACCAGATATAACGCCGCCGCCTGAAGCAGCCCGGCCAGCAGGGTTGTACTGTGGTTTACGGGTTTTTCTTCTAATCCAGCCATGGGGGCAGGTCGTCCAATCCTATTATATCATCATAATCCGGTCGGGGACGTATAATGGCATAATCCCCGCCCTTCACCAAAACCTCCGGGATGAGAAGCCGGGTATTATAAGTGGATGACATCACCGCCCCATAAGCCCCGGCCGATCTGATGACCACCAGATCGCCACTTTTCAATTCCGGCAATTCCCGTGCGCGGGCAAAAGTATCGCCGGTTTCACAAACCGGACCCACCACATCATAGGGCAAAACCACGGCCCCATTTTCCCGCACCGGGACAATCTCATGATAGGCATCATACATGCTGGGCCTTACCAAATCGTTCATCGCCGCATCAATGATCAGAAATTTACGACCTTCGCCATGCTTCACATAAATCACTTTTGAGACCAGTATCCCCGCATTGCCCACCAACAGGCGACCCGGTTCAATGATAATCTTGCAGCCCAGATGCCCGAGAATCTTTTTTACCATTTCGCCGTATTCCAATGGCAATGGCGGTTTTGTGACCTCCTCCCGGTCATAAGGAATCCCAAGCCCGCCCCCAAGGTCAAGAACGGATATATCATGGCCGTCAGCCCGCAATTGCCCGATCAATATGGCCATGCGGCGAAAAGCTTCGGCAAAGGGCGCAAGGTCCGTAAGCTGTGATCCAATATGAAGGTCAATCCCCTGCAGCCTGATCCCGGGCAATGCCGCCGCCTCAGCATATATTTTCCGTGCCCGGTTCCAGGGAATACCGAATTTATTTTCTGACTTGCCAGTGGAAATTTTGGCATGAGTTTTGGCATCCACATCGGGATTAACACGAAAGGCAATGGCCGCTTCCTTGCCCATGGCCTTGGCAATCCGGCTCAATTGGTGCAGCTCCGGCTCSGATTCCACATTGAACTGGAAAATATCCTGTTTCAGGGCAAAGGTCATTTCCCGTTCCGTCTTGGCCACCCCGGAATATACAATCTTTGCGGCGGGAATACCGGCCTTAAGCGCCCGGAGCAGCTCACCTTCAGATACCACATCCGCCCCGGAACCCTGCGCCGCCAATGTCTTGATAATCGCCTGATTGCTATTGGCCTTCACCGAATAACACAACAGAAAATCATGCCCCGTAAAGGCTTGGCAAAAGACATTATAATGACGGATTAAAGTTTCCGTGGAATAGCAATAAAACGGCGTTCCGACCTGCGCGGCGATTTCGCCGATGCTCAGGTCTTCCACGTGCATTTCACCCTGTCTGAAGCCAAAATGATCCATAGACTTATACTTTCTTCTCATAACCGGGGGGCGGCAGCAGGTCCCCGCGCTTGCCACAGGCCACCAGGCCAAAACATAAAATTCCCATACAGAGGATAATCACTGTTTTCCGCATAATTTGTTCCCTTAATCATCACTCAATGCGTTTTTTGGCGGCCTTGACCTGTAGCAATACCTGCTCTGGTGCCGTGCCGCCAAAGCTTGTCCGGCTGGCCACGGAACTTTCCACACTCAGCACAGAAAAAACATCTCCGGTAATTTTTGGCGCCACTGTCTGCATGTCTTCCAATGTCAGGCCATCAAGATCACAGCCCTTGCCCTCCGCCAAAGCCACAAGGGAGCCGGTCACATGGTGAGCATTACGAAAGGGCATATCCAGCACCCGCACCAGCCAGTCGGCCAGATCCGTCGCCGTGATAAAACCATTTTCAGTAGAGGCTCTCATAGAGGTCTCATTGACCGTCATATCGCCGATCATCCCGGTCATGGCCGCAATGATCAGGGAAAAGGCATTGGCCGCATCAAATGTCGCCTCCTTGTCTTCCTGCATATCCTTGCTGTAGGCCAGCGGCAGCCCCTTCATCACCACAAGCAAACTGGTCAGTGCGCCGATGATCCGCCCCGATTTGGCCCGGCAAAGCTCCGCCGCATCGGGATTGCGCTTTTGCGGCATGATGGATGATCCGGTGGTAAATTTATCACTCAGGGTGATAAAATTAAACTGGGCCGAGGACCAGATGACAATTTCTTCCGCCAGCCGCGAGACATGGACCGCGCATATGGCGGCCACACTCAGGAACTCCAGAGCAAAATCCCGGTCCGACACGCTGTCCAGACTATTGGCCGTGGGGCAACGGAATTTCAGGGCATCAGCGGTCTGAAAACGATCAATGGGAAAAGACGTGCCCGCCAAAGCCGCCGCGCCCAGCGGACATTCATTCAACCGTCCCCGCGCATCGCGCAGCCGGTCCCGGTCGCGGGTAAACATCTCGAAATACGCCAGCAGGTGATGACCGAAGGTTACGGGCTGTGCCGATTGCAGATGGGTGAAACCGGGCAGGATCACATGGGCATTCTGCTCTGCCTTGGCCACCAGCGCGCTTTGCAGCCCTTTCAGCGCCTGATCCATCTGGTCCATGGCATCGCGCACCCACAGCCTGAAATCGGTAGCAACCTGATCATTGCGCGAGCGGGCGGTATGCAGCCGTCCGGCCGCCTCACCGATAATTTCTGTCAGCCGCGATTCCACATGCATGTGAATGTCTTCCAATGCCGGATCATAGGTAAAATTCCCGGCTTCGATTTCTTCCCTGACCTGATCCAGTCCGGCAAGGATCTTCGTCCCGTCTTCATCAGAAATAATGCCCTGTGCCATCAACATATGGCAATGGGCGCGGGAGCCGCGAATATCCTGTGCATATAAAATCTTGTCAAAATCAATGGAAGCATTTATTTTTTCCATGATTTCCGCCGGGCCAACCACAAACCTGCCGCCCCAGAGGCTGTTTGCCTGATCAGAAGATGTGTCTTTTTCAGATGCCATTACCGTCACTCGCTGCCAGAATAATAATATATTATAGGAGCGGGAAATACGATAATCCAGCACCATAGGCAAGTTTTATAGTGCGCCGGGACTTATGATCACAAAAAACTGAACAACTATCCTCTTGTACTTTTCATGCCATATCCCTAGTTTATGGCCTAGTTTATGATCTGATTCTGGAAAAATTAAAGTGAACGCATGAATAAAAATCTTTTAATGATTGTCGCTTTTGTCGCGATTTTACTGGGCGCAATATTCCTGATCGGCCCGACAGAGAATACGGACGCCGGGCGCAAAGTGGAACTGATTTCAGTGGACAGCAGCATGAAGGGCGGCCGGGTTCTGTTCCGGACCTATGACAACCGACCCGATATTCCCAATATCAGAATCAGGGATGAGGCGGGCAATGTCATAACCCTCAATGATATCGTTCAGAAAAATCCCGGCCAAAGCCTTCTGGTCAATTTCTGGGCCACATGGTGCTTTCCCTGCCGCGAGGAAATGCCCGATCTTGATGCCCTGCAGGCCGCAAGGGGCGGCGATGATTTCAAGGTGATTCTTATTTCCGTTGACCGCGGCGGCGTGAAACCTTCACGCATGTTCCTTGACCATATTGGTATCAAAAACCTTGATCTGTATTATGACGAAAAAGGTACTCTCGGCACCGCCATGAAAACCATTGGCTATCCCACCACCGTCCTGATCAATAAAAATGGCAAGCAGGTTGGCCTGATGACCGGCTCCGCCCACTGGAATTCCCCGAGTGCCTATGCCCTGATCGACCGCCTCCTTATGGATGAATGAAAAATAATACTTGCTTTTATTGATACATTATAACATTATGCCTTTCGTCTAAAATGAAGGCAGATAACAATAGTGAAATATATTATATTATATGGCATGGCGGGGGCCATAGTCCTATCCCCTGCATATGCGGATGACCGGAACAATAAACCCCATGATCATGGTCATGAAATGGAAGAGATTTTTGTTACCGGTGCTCCGCACAACAAGGCCCGCCTTGATGTTCTGCAGGGCAGCAGCCTGATCGGGCTTGATGAGCTGGAACAGCGCATGGAAGCCACTATCGGCGAAACCCTGTCCGGTATTCCGGGCATTTCATCAAGTTTTTTTGGCCCCGGGGCCAGCCGGCCAATCATTCGCGGCCTTGGCGGCGACCGTATACGCATCCTGATTAACGGCATCGGCAGTATTGATGCCTCCAGCACATCGCCGGACCATTCCGTGGCCAGCGACCCGCTCACCGCTGAACGCATCGAAATCCTGCGCGGGGCCAGCACCCTTCTTTACGGCAGTAACGCCGTCGGCGGCGTGGTCAATATCATTGATGGCCGGATACCCGCGACTATTCCGGGTGAGGCCATTTCCGGCCGGGGGCGGCTGGGTTATGGCAGCGCGGCGGCGGATTATTCCGGTGGACTGGCTCTGAATGCCAAACTTGGTGGATCTGATGACACCGCTGTCCTGCTGCATCTGGATGGCTATTTCAGAAAATCCAGTGACTATGACATTCCCGGTTTTGCCAAAAGTGCCCTCCTGCGGGCCGCAGGGGAAGACAGCACATTCGGCACGGTTAAAAATTCCGATGTGGATAATAAAGGCGGCGCCATCGGGCTGAGCTGGATCGGACAAGATGCCATGCTGGGCATGTCCTTCAGCCTCAATGACAGCAATTACGGCGTCCCCGGCAATGACGAAGAAACTGTGCGTATCGACCTTAACCAGAAACGTTTTGACCTGAAGGGTAATCTGGAACAGGACTTTCTGATTTTTGACGAGGCCCGCCTGCGTTTTGGCTATGCCGATTACGAGCATAAGGAACTGGAAGGGGCGGACATTGGCACCATTTTTGCCAATGAGGGCTGGGAAGGCCGTATTGAGCTGATCCAGCAAGAGATGGGAGCGCTCCACGGCTCCCTGGGTTTGCAAATCCGCAAACGCGATTTCGAGGCCATCGGCGATGAGGCCTTTGTACCGCCGACAACGACCCGGCAATGGGGAATATTTGCCGTTGAGGAGTTGAGTCTTGACCCGGTGACTCTGGAGTTTGGTGCCCGCTTTGACCATCAGTCCGTGAAAAATAAAAGCCTGAACCAGAACCGTATCTTTAACAGTATCAGCCTTTCTGCCGGTGCCGCCCTCCACCCGACGCCCGACAGCCTGATCGGCCTGTCCCTTGGCCGCACGAAAAGAGCGCCGACGGCAGAGGAGTTATTTTCCAACGGACCGCATCTGGCCACCGACGCCTTTGAAATCGGCAATATCAATCTGACCCAGGAAACCGCCACAAGTCTGGAACTGACTTTAAAGCAGGAAAGTGAGCGTTTTAAAGCCAATATCAACCTCTATCACACATGGTATAATGATTTTATTTCAGAGGATTTCACCGGAGTACAGCGCCAAGGGTTGAATATTCTGGAATTCCGCCAGCGCGACGCCCGTTTTTACGGGGCAGAGCTGGATAGCAGCTTTCTTGTTTTCGATCGTGGTGATCATGAGCTGTGGCTGAAGCTGTCCGGTGATATTGTGCGGGCGAACTTTACCGGTGGCGGCGGCAATCTGCCCCGTATCCCGGCGAAATCTGCCAATATCGGCTTTAAATATGATGGCCCTTATTTTGGTGCCTCAGGCAATATCAGACTGGTTGATGATCAGGCAAAACTGGCTGAAAATGAAATAATAACCAGGGGATATACCGAGATTAATCTGGATGTTTTCTGGCACCCTTACGGTGAAGACAGGGACCTTACTTTCCGGCTTCAGGGTAAAAACCTGAATAATGCAGAGCGGCGGCAACATACATCCTTCCTCAAGGACCTGCTGCCCATGCCCGGACGGAATATAAAATTCTCTCTCACATACGGCTTTTAGGACTAAGGCACCACAGTGACCGGTACCTTGGCCTTCTGCAAGATACCGTAAGCCACACTGCCCAGTCCAAGCTTGGCCAGCAGGCCACTGCTTTTATGACCGATGAAGATTTGTTCCGCCTTTTGTTCATCCGCCAATGAGCAGATAATCTCCGCCGCATGGCCCACCTGAACATGGGATTCTATGATGACACCCTCTGCGGCAAGCTTTTTCCGCGCCGGTTCCATAATATCCTTCTCGGCACTTTCCATCTGTTCCATATGCTGGCTGTGGCGCACGGCCAGTTCTTCCACGGACATCACTTCGAATTCGGACCAGTCAACAACATAGGTCAACAACAATGTGCCGCCGCCCCGTGCCTGCAGTTTCCCAACCGCAAGGTGCGCCGCCCGCAGACTCAGTTCACCCCCGTCATAACCAACAATATATTTTACCTGTTCTGACATTTTGCCATCTCCTGCTTTATTTAATGGATTCATTATACAATAGAAGACTGGGGACAAATTTGACCCCTGTCAAGTATCTATTGCAGCGTATAATTGTTCGCGTGCTTTTTTATGCCATATAAGGTATAATCGGACCAAGTACAAAAAACACATCTTTCAGGGACTGGGTAAATTGAGCATATCATCATATGGTTTTTCTGATTCCGAACCGGAACGCTCCATTCGGCTGGTAAAAAATAACCCCCCTTATAATGCCGCCTGCGAGAAATGTTCGTCCCGGCATATATCGTTATGCAACGTTCTGGATGCGGATGAACTGAAAAAATTCTCGAAAATATCAACAAATTTCCATAAAAACGCCAAACAGATAATCTGTTCTGAAGATGAAAACGCTGACCATATCTATAATATCAAAAGTGGGGCCGTGCGCATTTCCAAAATGCTGTCTGACGGGCGGCGTCAGATAACCGGCTTCCTGTTTGCCGGCGATTTTTTTGGCCTCTCCTGCAAGGACAGATACAGCTATACCGCAGAAGCCATTACCGATGTGAGTATTTGCCGGTTTCCGCGGGCTAAAATTATCAAATCCTTTCAGGATTTTCCGGCCTTGGGTGAGCGGGCCTTTGACATGACCCGCACCGAGCTGGAATCAACCTACGATCAAATGCTTCTTCTCGGGCGCAAAACCGCCAAGGAAAAACTCTGCACCTTCCTGTTCACCATGTGGCAAAAATCAGACCGTCCTGGCGTGACAAATAAAGATGAGGTCCCTATTCCCATGAGCCGGTCTGACATCGCTGATTATCTGGGGTTAACCATTGAAACCATAAGCCGGCAATTCACCCATCTCCATAAACTCGGCCTCATTGAGTTGGACGGTGCCCACAAGGTTTTCCTGAAAAACCCAGCGGCCCTTTCCGCCATGGCCGAAGGTGACTGAATTTTAATAAAACCGCTTGACAGAAGGGCCGGGAACGTTATATTTCGGCCACTTTCTTAGTCAGGACATGAGTCCTGCATAAAAAAAGATGACATTCGTCATATCCCGGTCTGAAAACACTGATCCCTATCAGTTACCGGCTATGACCAGAAGATAAAATAAGGAAACAGATATGTTTGCAGTCGTCAAAACCGGTGCAAAGCAATATAAGGTTGCTGCCGGTGATATTATTAAAGTTGAAAAGCTGGACGGTGAGACTGGCGCCAAAATTACCCTGGACCATGTCTTGATGGTCGGTGATGACAAAGGCGTCAAGGTAGGAAGCCCAACAATTTCAGGCACCGTTGTTACCGCCGAAATTATGGAACAGTCCCGCACCGCGAAAATCATTATTTTCAAGAAAAAACGTCGGCAGAATTACCGCCGGAAAAATGGTCACCGTCAGCATCAGACGGTCTTAAAAATTCTTGAAATTGGCACGGCCGCAGTAAAGAAAGCAGCCACAAAGAAGGCCGTTCCTGCCAAAGCAAAAACCATTGAAGAAAAACCAGTAGCTAAAAAGCCTGCTGCGAAGAAAGCAGCCGCGACAAAGAAACCCGCAGCTAAGAAACCTGCTGCTAAAAAAACCACTAAGAAAACCCCCAACGCAACCAAGGAGAAGTAACAATGGCACATAAGAAAGCTGGCGGTAGTTCCAATAACGGTCGCGACTCAGCGGGTCGTCGCCTTGGTGTAAAAAAATATGCCGGTGAAGTTGTTATTCCCGGTAACATCATCGTACGTCAACGGGGGACAAAATTCTACCCGGCGACCAATGTCGGCATGGGCAAGGATCACACCCTGTTTGCCCTGACGTCGGGGAAGGTTCGTTTCTATAAAGGCAAACAAAGGCGCAGCTTCGTCTGTGTTGACGACGCCTGAAACAACCGTCTTTCAAATGACAGATTCCGGAAGGGGAGTGATTTTCATTCCCCTTTTTCTTATTTGCAGATAGACTGGCTAACATGAAATTTCTTGACCAGAGCAAAATATATATCAAGTCAGGGGGCGGCGGAGACGGCTGCCTGAGCTTTCGGCGTGAGAAATGTGTCGAATTTGGCGGCCCGGACGGCGGCAACGGGGGCCGGGGCGGTCATGTGCTGATCGAAGCCGTTGGCGGCCTGAACACCCTGATTGATTTTCGTTACCGTCAGCATTTCAAGGCCGGGCGCGGCGGCCATGGTATGGGCCGCAACCGCACCGGGGCCAAGGGCGCAGACAGCACCCTGAAAGTTCCTGTCGGAACCCAGATATTCGACGAAGATTATGGCGTCATGCTGGCCGACTTAACGCAAGAGGGCCAGGTGGTCATGATGCTGGAAGGCGGTCATCCGGGCACAGGTAATGCGGCCTTTAAATCATCGGTCAATCAGGCCCCAAGGCGCACAACGCCCGGCGGTCCGGCAGAAGAAATGTGGATATGGCTGCGCCTGAAACTGATGGCGGACGCCGGGCTTGTGGGCCTGCCCAATGCAGGAAAATCAACTTTCCTGTCAGCGGTCAGTCGGGCAAAACCAAAAATTGCCGATTATCCCTTCACCACCCTTAAGCCGCAATTGGGTGTGGTCTATGTGGACCAGAGGGAGTTTGTCGTTGCCGATATTCCGGGCCTGATAGAGGGTGCCCACGCGGGCCATGGTCTCGGTGACAGGTTTTTGGGCCATATCGAACGCTGCACCACCATTTTGCATATGATTGACGCCACTGGCGATGATGTGGTTAAAGCCTATCAAACCATTCGCCGTGAACTGAAGTCATACGGCGGCGGCCTGTCCGACAAGCCAGAGGTTATCGGGCTGAACAAATGTGACGCCCTTGACAGTGAACTGGTCGAAATGCTGTCAGAAGAGCTTAAGGCCGTGACGTCCTCACCAATTATTCCCATATCTGCGGTAACCCATTTCGGCGTGGATATTATGCTGCGCGCCCTGCTGAAAAACATTGATCATGCCAGAGACATTGAAAAAGGCAAAATCCCGCCCCCAGCCGATAACCATAGCAAAGAAGAGGAAACCCGGGACCAGGGCTGGTCCCCCCTGTAATCAGAGCCACAATATGACTGAGAAAACAGACAATATCATCACCCGCCACAGTGACGGCTGGGCCCGCGTTATCATCAAAATAGGCAGTGCTCTGCTCATTGACAGAGACAGCGGCCAGCTTTGTGTGGACTGGCTTGAGGGCATTGCCCGTGACGTGGCCTTCCTGCGCAACAGGGGTTATCAGGTGATACTGGTGTCTTCCGGCGCCATCGGACTGGGCCGCAGAATATTGAAACTGCCCATGAGCAAAAAACTGGAAGAAAATCAGGCCGCCGCCGCCGTCGGGCAGATTGAGCTTGCCACCGCCTACCGCACAATTCTGGGACAGCATAATATTCCCATGGCGCAAATCCTGCTCACCTACGGCGATACCGAAGAACGACGGCGTTACCTCAATGCCCGCAATACCATTAACCGCCTGCTGGAACTGAATGTGGTGCCCGTGATCAATGAAAATGACACCGTTGCCACCGATGAAGTGCGTTACGGTGACAATGACCGGCTGGCCGCCCGTGTGGCCAGCATGTGTGAGGCTGACTGCCTGTTCCTGCTGTCAGACATAAATGGATTATATACCGCAGACCCCAAAAAAAAACCGGATGCCAGACTGATCGGGGAAGTCCGCCAGATCACCGCCTCTATTGAAGCCATGGCCGGCGACCCTGTTTCCACGGGCTTTGGTCGCGGCGGCATGATCACCAAAATCGCCGCCGCAAAAATCGCTGTGGCCAGTGGCTGCAATATGGTCATCACCAACGGCACCGCCACCAGCCCTATTCAAAGATATTTTAACGGCGCAAGCGGCACATGGTTTCACGCTTCGGGTAATCCGCTGGCGGCCAAGAAGAAATGGATTGGCGCCAGTCTCGATATTTCGGGGAAACTGATCATTGATGACGGGGCCGTGGAGGCCCTGAAGTCAGGAAAAAGTCTGCTGCCCGCCGGAATTGTCCGGGTTGAGGGGACGTTTGAGCGCGGCGACACCATCCGTATCACCGATATGAACGACACAATTATCGGTCAGGGTTTAATCGCCTATAACGCACAGGATGCGGTAAAATTAATCGGCCACAGAAGTCATGAAATTGAACAGATCCTCGGCTATAGCGGCCGGGATGAGATTATACACCGTAACGACCTTGTCATAAACTGAAAGCAAATACCAAAATGACAACAGAACAAACCATTAAAGATATGATGCAGGATATGGGCCGGGCGGCAAAATCAGCCTCAGAATTGCTGGCCAATGTGCCGACAGAACAGAAAAATACCGCCCTCACATCTGCGGCCCGGCTTATTCGGCAAGATAAAGATAAAATCCTTGCCGCCAATGCCAGGGATATGGAAATTGCCACAGCGCGGGAACTGACCGGAGCCTTGCTGGACCGTCTGGCTCTGAATGCCCCAAGGATCGAAGCTATCGCCGCCTCTCTGGAGGCCATCGCAGCTCTGCCCGATCCGGTGGGCAATATCATGGCCCGTTGGGACCGGCCCAACGGGCTGAATATTTCGCGGGTGCGGGTGCCGCTGGGCGTGATCGGAATTATTTACGAATCCCGGCCCAATGTGACCGCCGATGCCGGGGCCTTATGCCTGAAATCGGGCAATGCCACTATTTTGCGCGGCGGCAGCGAAAGTGCGCGCTCCAATCACGCCATCCATGACTGTCTTGTTCAGGGACTGGCAGAGGCGGGCCTGAGCCCCGACTGTATCCAACTGGTGCCAACACAGGACCGGGCCGCCGTGGGCGAGCTTCTGAGGCTGGTGGGCTATGTGGATATTATCGTGCCCCGCGGCGGCAAGTCGCTGATCGAGCGGGTGCAGAATGACAGCCGGGTGCCGGTCATGGCCCATCTGGACGGAATTTGCCATATTTATGTGGACGGGCAAGCTGATCTGGAAAAGGCGGTGGCGATCACGCTTAATGCCAAAATGCGCCGCACCGGCGTATGCGGGGCCGCCGAAACCCTGTTGATTGATGAGGCCGTATTGCAGAGTCACCTGCCAGCGATTATTGATGCCTTGAAAATTGCCGGGTGCGAACTGCGCGGTGATAAAGCTGTCTGTGAACTGGACGGCGCCATCATTCCGGCCACGGAAGAAGACTGGAATAGGGAATATCTGGATTCCATTCTGTCCATCAAATGCGTGAAGGCTGTTGAGGGGGCCATCGCACATATCGCGGCCCATGGTTCCCATCATACCGACAGCATCATCACGGAAGACAGCGAAGCGGCGGAAAAATTCCTGAAACGCGTTGACAGTGCCATTGTCATGCATAACACATCAACCCAGTTTGCCGATGGCGGCGAATTCGGTATGGGGGCAGAGATTGGTATTTCCACCGGCAAAATGCACGCCCGTGGTCCGGTGGGGCTGGAACAGCTCACCAGTTATAAATATCAGGTGAGAAGCAATGGCCAGACCAGACCCTGATATCATTGAGACCGCTGACTGGTCCGGAAAGAAAATCGGCCTGCTGGGCGGGTCTTTCAATCCGGCCCATCATGCCCATCTGGAAATTAGCCTAGCCGCGCTGGAAAAACTCGGTCTGGATGCGGTCTGGTGGCTGGTCTCGCCGCAAAATCCCCTGAAATCAGGTGATGATATGGCAAGCCTCAAGGACAGAATGGCAAGTGCCAGGGCCATGGCATCCGACAGCCGGATTTATGTCACCGATCTGGAAAGCCGCCTTGGCACCCGCTATACGGTGGATGTTCTGGACAGGATTATAAAGCTGCTGCCCGACAGCCGTTTTATCTGGCTTATGGGGGCGGATAATCTGGCGCAGTTTTCACGATGGAAAGACTGGAAAAAAATAGCCCGAACAGTAGCATTTGCGATTTTTAATCGTCCGGGGTATTCTGATGCGGTCAGAACAAGTGAGGCGGCAAAGCTTTTTAAGCATCATCAGATCCCCGAAGAGCGGGCCGCAGAACTCAGTTCACTGAAAGCCCCGGCATGGACGTTCATCCGGGATATACAAAATCCGTTGTCCTCAACTGAGATACGACGGAAAAAACTTTAAACCCAAGAGGTTACAAATAAAATTGCCTAGTAATAATATGTCAGAAGAAGGAATATCTTCTTCTATTGAGCCGCATAGTACGAACACTCTTCTGGAGGTGATTATCACTTCTCTGGAAGACGACAAAGCGGAAGAAATCATCGCCATAAACCTTAAGGGGAAATCCAGCATCGCCGATTCGATGATCATTGCCTCTGGCCGTTCCACCCGACAGGTGGCGGCAATAGCCGATCATCTGGTGACAAATATCAAGAAATCCGGTTACGGCAACTCCAAGATCGAAGGTCTTGAGAAATCCGACTGGGTCTTGATTGATGCCGGCGACGCCATCATCCATATTTTCCGGCCGGAAGTGCGCAGCTTCTATAATCTGGAAAAAATGTGGTCCATGGATCTGCATCCCGACGACTTCACCCCGGACAAACTGTTAAGCAGTTAATATGCATCTTGCCATCATTGCTGTGGGCCGCATGAAGCCGGGGCCTGAAAAACAACAGACTGAGACCTACCTCAGACGCTGCCCCTGGCCGGTTAAAATCATCGAGGTTGAGGAGAGGCGCCGGATCACCGGGCCGGAACGCCTGTCACGGGAAGGTGATTTGATCCTGAAGCAGCTGGCTGATAATGCCTATGTCATCGCCCTTGACGAAAGGGGAAAGTCTCTGCGCAGTACGGATTTTGCCAAGGTAATCCGCGACCATCAGGATAGAGGAACGGCGAACCTCACCTTCCTCATTGGCGGGGCGGATGGTTATGCGCCGCAGGTGAGAAAACGGGCCGATCTCCTGTTATCTCTCGGCAGTATGACATGGCCTCATATGATGGCACGGGTAATGCTGATGGAACAATTATACCGGGCGTCCTGTATTTTATCAGGGCATCCCTATCATAAAGATTGATTTTACACGTCTTTAACCTAAATAATATAGTATATATATTGGATTAAACTTGAAAACGGATTTTTATTTAGCCCATGAATAGCATAACAGAAAAACCGAAAAAACCTGTCGTCCTGTGTATTCTTGATGGATGGGGCAGCCGCAAACAGGCTGTGGATAATGCCATCATCCTCGGGCATACGCCAAATTTTGATCGCATGACACAGAGCTGCCCCATGGCTTATCTCGAAACCAGCGGCCTCCGCGTGGGATTGCCGGACGGGCAGATGGGCAATTCGGAAGTCGGCCATACCAATCTGGGTGCCGGTCGTGTGGTTCTGCAGGACCTGCCCCGCATAGATAAATCCATTGCGGATGGTACTTTCCCCGAAATTGAAACCTTGAAGGCCACCATTGCCAGCCTGAAATCAACCGGCGGCACCTGCCATCTGATGGGATTATTGTCCCCGGGCGGCGTTCACAGCCACCAGGATCATATGGTGGCACTGGCAAAAGCCTTGTCTGCGGCGAAAATTCCGGTTGCCATTCACGGCTTTCTGGATGGCCGGGATGTGCCACCAAGCAGCGCCCGGGCCTATGTAGAAAAATTTGAAGGGGATATCAGCTCCCTCGCCAATGTGAAAATTGCCACCCTGACCGGGCGCTATTATGCCATGGACCGGGACAATCGCTGGGACCGTGTGAAAAAGGCCTATGTCGGCATGGTGGACGGCGTTGGTGAAAAGGCCAGTTGCGCCCTTGAAGCCATTGCGGCAAGTTACGCCAATGACATCACCGACGAATTCATGCTGCCGACCATTATCGCCGCCTATGGTGGTATGAAAGACGGGGACGCGGTCCTGATGGCCAATTTCCGGGCCGACCGGGCGCGGGAAATCCTCACCGCCCTGCTGGACCCGGACTTTGACAGTTTCAGCCGGAACCGGCGGCCGGTTTTTTGCAGTTGCCTTGGCATGAGTGAATATTCTGTGGCCCTGAACGCCTTTATGACAACCCTGTTCCCGTCAGAAAAGCTTACCGACACGCTGGGTGAAATCATATCCCGCCATGGCCTGTCACAGCTACGCATTGCCGAGACCGAAAAATATGCCCATGTGACTTTTTTCTTTAATGGCGGCAGCGAAGATGTCGGTGAGGGGGAGGACCGCATTCTGATCCCGTCGCCCGATGTGGCAACTTATGACCTCAAACCGGAAATGTCCGCCGCCGAGGTCACGGATAATCTGGTAAAGGCCATCACCTCACGGAAATATGACCTGATCATAGTGAATTATGCCAACCCGGATATGGTCGGCCATACCGGAATTATGGCGGCGGCGAAAATCGCCGTTGAAACCGTTGACAAATGTCTGGGTCGTCTGGAGGAGGCCTTGAAAGAAACCGGCGGATGTATGCTCGTTACTGCCGATCACGGCAATATCGAATTGATGAAAGATCAGAAGACCGGCCAGCCCCATACGGCTCATACCACCAATCTGGTGCCCTTCATTCTGGTGAACGGCGCCAGCAACCACAGACTGGAAAATGGCTGTCTTGCCGATGTGGCCCCGACAATCCTTGCCCTTATGGATCTGGAACAGCCGGATGCCATGACCGGCCATTCCCTGCTGAAAGTTGCCACAGATACCGGAAAGGACCACGCCGCTGGCTGATTTATTTCACCATATCAGAAATGCCACCACCCTGCTCATCCTTGCCTGCCTGATGACGGGAAATATTCACGCGGCCCCGCCCGCTGATGACATAGCGCTGAAGAATATACGGGATAAAATTACTGCCACCAGCAAACGCGCCCGGAAGTTTGAACAGGAAGCCACTTCTCTGGATCGGCAAATCACCGACCTGCGCGAGAATCTGGTCGCCGCCGCCAAAAAAATTCAGGCCGCGGAACAGAATGTCTTTTCAAGGGAAGACCGCCTTGATGTGCTGAATGGTCAGGAAAGAAACCTGAAGAAAAACCTGAAATCACGCTATAGCCAGATGGCAAAAACCCTCGCCGCCATGCAGCGCCTGAGCCAGCAACCCGCAGAGCTGGTCGCTTTCCGCCCCGATAAAGCGATCAACAGCCTGCGCAGCGCCAGCCTTTTGAAAATTTTACAGCCAGAGTTGCAAAAACGGGCGACGATCATCCGTCAGGATATAACAGACCTTGCCGTGGTCCGGGAACAGATCACCCGGGAGCGGCAGGAACTGAGAGAAATACTGAGCGCTCTCACATTGGAACAGATTGAAATGAACCAGCTTCTGGCGGCAAGGCGCCTGAAGCAAAAGGAACTGCGGGCGGCAACCAAAGCCGAGCGCCGGAAATTAAGACAATTTGCCGCCCAGGCCAAAAGCCTGAAGGAGCTGGTCGCAAGAATTAAACAGGAAAGCAGGGAACGCGAAAAAGCGGCCATCGCCGCCGCAAAAAGGCAGGCCGAAAAGCCCGGGATTATCAAGCAGCCGGTCATCAGAAAAGCCGCCCGCCGGGTCCTTGATTCGCTGCCGGCCGGCACCCTTCCCTTCAGCAAAGCCAAAGGCACCATGCCCCTGCCGGCGCGGGGGTCCCTGACCCGGACCTTTGGCGCAAAAACTCCGGAAGGCCTGTCCTCAGAAGGCATTATCATACATACACTGCCCCGGGCAATGGTCATTTCCCCCCATGAAGGACGCATCGTATTTGCCGGAAAATTCAGATCCTATGGTCAATTGTTGATTATCGCCCATGGACAGGAGTATCATACGCTTTTGGCGGGCATGACCCGTCTTGATGCGGAAGTGGGCCAATGGGTGCTCAAGGGCGAACCCGTTGGACAGATGGCCGAAGGGTCCGATGTGACAAAAACCGCAGAAGCGGCGACCGGACAAAATTTATATGTGGAATTGAGACAGATGGGGAAGCCCATCAACCTGCTGCCGTGGATCGTGGCACGTGATAGAAAGGTACTTTAAGAAATGAAAAAATATATAGCAACCATAATGGTATCCCTTGCCATTGTCAGTGTCACGCTGCTCGGCGCGACAACCTCACAGGGGAAAAGTTCGGATACCTACAAACAGCTCAATCTGTTTGGCGATGTTTTTGAAAAAATCCGCGCCCAATATGTCCGCGATATCACCGATGAAGAACTGATTGAAGCCGCCATCAATGGTATGCTGACCTCTCTCGACCCCCATTCCAGTTATCTGACCGCCAAGAGTTTTGATGACATGCAGGTTCAGACCAAGGGCGAATACGGCGGCCTTGGTATGGAAGTAACGCTGGATAAGGGTGTTGTGCGCGTGGTATCCCCCATCGACGACACGCCCGCGTCCCGCGCCGGCATACAGTCCGGTGACTATATTACCAAGCTTGACGGTGAAGCGGTGATGGGCCTGACCCTGACCGAAGCCGTCGCCAAGATGAAGGGCGAAATCGGCACGGATATTGTGATGACCGTGGTGCGCAAGGGTGAAAAGCAACCGCTGGAGATTACCCTGACCCGCGCCACCATTACCCTGAAATCCGTGCGCTACCGCCTGGAAGGAGAGGTCGGATATATCCGTATTTCCTCTTTCACGGAAAAAACCGAAAGCGGGCTTCTGGAGGCTCTGGACAAAATTCACCAGGAACTTGGTGACGACCTTCAAGGTATTGTTCTTGACCTGCGTAATAATCCCGGTGGTCTGCTCAACCAGTCCATTGCCGTGTCCGGCATTTTTCTTGAACGCGGCGAGGTTGTCTCCACCCGCACCAGAAATGATGAGCATGTTCAGCGTTTTCCCGCCCGAAAAGGCGACAAAATTAACGGCAAACCAATGATTGTCCTGATCAATGGCGGCTCTGCCTCGGCATCGGAGATTGTTGCCGGTGCACTGCAGGATCACCGGCGGGCGGTTGTGGTCGGCAC
>NVTJ01000033.1 GCA_002401545.1 Alphaproteobacteria bacterium | reverse complement strand
AGGGCTAATATGTTATTGTCGGTCCGCCGCCAGCGCACGTAACGTTCCAGCGTGAATTCCGACCCCAGATCCCCGCCGAGTCGTTTGGTATCCACCAGCACTTCAGCGAGGGCGGCAATATCGCGCAGACCTAAATTGAAACCCTGTCCCGCAATGGGGTGAATGCCGTGGGCGGCATCGCCGATCAGGCAGAAACGTGTCCCCAGATAATCATCGGCCAGTTGGGAGGTGAGCGGATAGGACCAGCGCAGGCCCAGATGCTTCACCTCGCCCAGAAAATCCCCGAACTTTTTGGCCAGTTCCGCATCAAAAGCCGCATCGGACAGGCCCATTATGGTCTTGGCCCGTTCCGGCGGCTCGCACCAGACAATGGAGGACCGTCTGTGGCGCAGGGGCAGGATGGCGAAAGGGCCGCTGGGATAAAAACGTTCGTAAGCGGTGCCAGCGTGATCTCTTTCATGCTTCACGGTGGTGACAATGGCGGTCTGATGATAATCCCAGCTCTTGACTTTAAGGCCCATTCTGGTTCGAAGCGCCGACCCCCGTCCCTCGGCGCAGATAACAAGGGCGCAGGTAATTTTCTTTCCGCTTTCGAGGGTGAGGTGACTGGCCCCCGGCGCAGTTTTTATATCAGTGATATGATCCGGGTTTATCAGCGCGATATTTTTCTCATCTGAAATAGCCTCAAAAAGCCCGGCCCTGAGGTGTCTGACCTCTACCATCTGGCCCAGCGGTCCATCGCCCAGATCGCGCTCGTCAAAATGCAGAAACAGGGGGGAATGGCCATCGGTAATATGGATTTCAGTGATCGGCTGGGCTTCATGGCCAACCCTGTCCCACAGGCCCAGCGTTTTCAACATCAGAAAGGGCGCATATGAGATGGCATAGGAACGGCCATCGAATTTCTCATTAAGGCTGTCGGCAATATCACTATATTCCACCAGAGCCACCGTAATGCCATTTTGTGCGAGCGCCGAGGCCAATGTCATGCCGACCACACCGCCGCCGGAAATAACCACATCGAAGTTTTCAGCCTTTGTTTTTGTCATGCTTCTTTTTACGCCTCTCATGGGGTGACAGCAAACAAAATAAAATGCCTAAATAATAGCCATTTAAATTATATGGCTAAATAAAAGGCATGTAAGGAAAAGATGCGCGTCGCTGAAATTAGAAATAATGATATTTATCAATGGGATAGAAGAATATCTCAAAATTGGCACGGGTCTTGAAATAAGAAGAACATTGTTTGATATAAGAAGAGGAAAGACAGATGAAAATGATTACTGCAATCATCAAGCCTTTCAAGCTTGATGAAGTCCGGCGGGCGCTGAGTGATGTGGGGGTGATGGGACTGACCGTCAGTGAGGTTAAGGGTTATGGCCGCCAAAAGGGCCATACAGAGATTTACCGGGGGGCGGAATATGAGGTGGCCTTTGTGCCAAAGCTCAAGCTGGAGCTGGCCATTCCTGATGACATTGTGGAGGCGGCGCGGGAAGCCCTGCGCCAGGCCGCCTGTACCGGTGAATTCGGCGATGGCAAGATATTTGAGTTCGACCTGGAACAGGCCTTGAGAATAAGAACCGGTGAAATGGGCGATGATGCCCTTTAGGAGTGGAATAATGAAAAAAAGAATTTTGACAATCGTCTTGACGGCAATAGCGATGAGCCTTGGGGCGGCGGTTCCGGCGCAGGCCGCAGTGGACCCGGAAGTTGCCTATATCCTGAACAGTCTGCTGTTTCTGATTGGCGGGTTTCTGGTGATGTGGATGGCGGCGGGTTTCTGTATGCTCGAAGCGGGTCTGGTGCGCACCAAGAATGTGGCAACCATGTGTGTGAAGAATATCGGCCTCTATGCTTTGGCGGGGATACTTTATTTTATGGTCGGCTATAACCTGATGTATTCCGGTGTGGACGGCGGCTTTATGGGGTCTTTCAGCCTGTGGGGGGCCAGTGAGGTGGCGGCGAGTGACGCCATTAATGTGGAGGCGGGCTATTCATCGGCCTCTGACTGGTTTTTCCAGATGGTGTTTGTGGCAACGGCGGCGTCCATCGTGTCGGGGACCGTGGCGGAGAGGATCAAGATGTTTCCTTTCTTTGCCTTTGTCATTGTCCTGACCGGGATTATATACCCCATTCAGGGGGCCTGGACATGGGGGGCAGGCTGGTTGAATGTGATGGGTTTTTCCGACTTTGCCGGTTCAACCATTGTGCATTCCGTCGGTGGCTGGGCGGCCCTGACCGGGGCGATCATTCTAGGGGCGCGCAAAGGAAAATACGGCCCCAATGGACAGGTGCGGCCCATCCCCGGCTCTTCCCTTACCCTGGCGACGCTGGGTACTTTCATCCTGTGGCTGGGCTGGTTCGGTTTTAACGGTGCTTCGCAGTTGGCGCTGGGCAGTGCCATTGATGCCACAGCCGTATCGCAGATTTTTGCCAACACCAATATGGCGGCGGCGGGTGGTGTTGTTGCGGCTTTATGTCTGACCAAATTTCTGTATAAGAAGGTTGATCTGACCATGGTGCTGAACGGGGCGTTGGCCGGACTGGTATCCATCACCGCAGAACCCCTGACCCCCACCATCGGCGAGGCCATCCTGATCGGGGCGGTTGGCGGCGCCTTGGTGGTTCTTGTGGTGCCTTTGCTGGATAAGCTGAGGATTGATGATGTGGTCGGGGCGATTCCGGTGCATCTGGTTTGCGGTATCTGGGGAACCTTGGCGGTGGTCTTTACCAATGACAGCGCAACGTTGCTTAATCAGGTGATCGGAATTTCGGCCATTGGCGCTTTCGTGGCCCTTGCCAGCACCATTGTCTGGTATGGCCTGAAAGTTACCGTGGGCATTCGCATGAGTGTAGAAGACGAGCATAAAGGCGGTGACCTTGCCGAACTTGGTATGGAAGCCTATCCTGAGTTTGGTATTGGATCTCAAAAGATTTAGGGTCAAGACCCTAATTTGCCACCCATGGCCTGTTCCCCCGCCTTAAGATGTTAAAGCGGGGGAATTTGACTGCCTAAATTTTAGGCTGTTGCCCAGACAATGACGGCATGATGACTAAATTTTGATCATTTTTTCTTTAAAGCCGCCGGGATTCAGCCAGAAAGTATTCGGCATGTTTCTTGAATAGTCCCAGGGAGGAATATACAGCCAAGGGAATGAAATAATGGAAGCCATGATGAGCGGCACGGATGTTTTTTTTGTATTGATCGGGGCCATACTGGTCTTTTCCATGCATGCGGGGTTCGCTTTTTTGGAAGTGGGTACGGTGCGCAAGAAAAATCAGGTCAATGCGCTGGTCAAGATTATCACCGATTTTGCCGTCTCGACACTGGCCTATTTTTTCATTGGTTATACGGTGGCTTACGGCGTCAGCTTTTTCGCCAGTGCCAGTGATATCAGCGGTGGTGCGGCGGGTTTTGGCCTTAATGGTTATACGCTGGTCAAATTTTTCTTTCTGATGACTTTTGCCGCTGCGGTTCCGGCTATTATCTCCGGCGGTATTGCGGAACGGGCCAGATTTAACCCGCAACTGGTGGCTTCGGCTGTTTTTGTCGGTCTGGTCTATCCCTTTTTTGAAGGCATGGTATGGGGCAGCCGCCTGGGCTTTCAGGACATGATGACAGATATGTTCGGGGCACCGTTCCATGATTTTGCCGGTTCCATCGTGGTTCATGCCATGGGGGGCTGGCTGGCGCTGGGGGCGGTTATCATGCTGGGGGCGCGGCGTGGTCATTACCGCCCGAACGGCACGGTGGTTGGTATTCCCCCGTCCAATATTCCTTTTCTGGCGCTGGGCTCATGGATATTATGTATTGGCTGGTTCGGTTTCAATGTGATGAGCGCACAGGCGGTGGCCGGGGCCAGCGGCCTGGTGGCCGTGAACAGTCTGCTGGCCATGGTCGGCGGTTTGTTGACCGCATCCCTGATTGGGCGCAATGATCCGGGTTTTGTTCATAACGGGGCGCTCGCGGGTCTGGTGGCGGTCTGTGCCGGGTCTGACATCATGCACCCCCTCGGCGCTCTGGCCACCGGGGTGATTGCCGGGGCAATTTTTGTCAAGGCGTTCCTCTATGTGCAGAATGTCCTGAAAGTGGATGATGTGCTGGGGGTTTGGCCCCTGCACGGGCTTTGCGGCCTGTGGGGCGGTATTGCCGCCGGAATTTTTGGCATGGAAAGCCTGTGGGGCCTTGGCGGGGTATCTTTCATGGCGCAAGTGGTTGGTTCCCTGACCGGTGTTGCCATTGGCGGGCTGTTCGGTTTTGTGGTTTATGGGCTGCTGAAGAAAACGGTGGGCATCCGGCTGAGTGAAGAAGAAGAGTTTATCGGGGCTGACCTGTCCATACACAAGATTTCAGCCTATCCGGAAGATGACTTTGGCCGCCGGTAAGTCGTTTGGATTCAGGACCAGTCAACTGAAAATCCTGTAAAAGTTACCTGCCTTAAAAATATGCCGTTCGGCCCTGTGCCCTGTGCCCTATAATCGCCTTGTTCTTGTGCATGATATTGAACTTCTGGAACCTGCGCTTGAGAAGATCGCAATTACATTGTAAAAAGAGAATGCGGGACAAGAATATATGGCCAAGGTTATAGGGCCAAGGTACAGGGACTCCGGATTGACGAGCAGACGTAAAAAGATAACAAAGCAAAATAAACGTACTATCCTGCCTGAAGCGGTTTATGTTTTCATGGTTAGCGGGAGTACGCGGCTGTGGGGAATTTTCCTGATTATTATGAGTCTTCTGACTTTTGCTGCCATGGCGGGATATTACAGCAATGATCCCAGCTGGCGGGTTGCGGGGCAGGACGAAATAAAAAACTGGCTTGGCCTTCCAGGGGCATTTGTTGCTGATTTCCTGATTCAGTCATTGGGAATCGGGGCCGTGGTTCTGATCTTTCCCTTTGCCACATGGGGCTGGCGAATCATGACCCTTAAGGGTCTGCCGGTCCTTTGGCGCAACCTGATTGTCTGGGCCTTGGGTGTGCTTCTGGCATCGCTTTTTGCCGCCTTTCTACCGGTTTCGGACTTTTGGCCAATTCAGAATTTCGGTATGGGCGGTATTGTTGGCGACAGAATATTTTATTTTCTGAAACAAATTCTGTCGGATAGTGGCATAGTTTTTTACCCCTATCTGTATGGCGGGATTTTCCTGGGGCTGTTTCTGTTAACGATTCCGCTGTTCCTTGGGCTGGAGCGTTCAGAATGGTCGGCCATGGGCCGGGCTATTGTCTGGTGTATTGTCAAAATATGGCGCGGCGGGCGGAATGTTTACAGGTTCCTCAAGGGAAAAATACGCCGGAAAGCGCCGGAAAGCGGTGTGGTTGATGTACGACAGAAAAAGAAGCTGGCCCGGGTTGAACCGATGGTGTCAAAGTCCGGCGGCCCACAATCCCGCAAATCCATACCGATCATCGACAGCAAACAGGGCGCCGTCCCTGCAAGCCGTCGGGAGGCTGCCGAGCGTCAGCCCATGTTTGATCTTGGCGGTGCGAATGAGTTCGTCCTGCCGGCCCTTAATCTGCTGAGCAATCCGAAGCCGCTGTCCAAACAGGACCGCCTGGGCAAAGATGCGCTGAAACAAAACGCCCGGATGCTGGAATCCGTGCTGGATGATTTTGGTATCAAGGGTGAAATCGTAAAAGTCCGCCCCGGCCCCGTCGTGACGTTATATGAAGTTGAGCCGTCTCCCGGCACCAAATCAACCCGGGTGATCAATCTTGCCGATGATATTGCCCGTTCCATGTGTGCCGACAGCGCCCGTGTGGCGGTCGTGCCGGGCAAGAACGCCATTGGCATCGAACTGCCCAACAGCAAACGGGAAATAGTTGTGTTGCGCGAACAGCTGGCCTCGAGCGCCTATGAAGAAAGCAAGGCGAAGCTGCCTATTTGTATGGGCAAGGACATTGGCGGGGAGCCGGTTGTGGTTGACCTGGCCGCCATGCCCCATCTTCTGGTGGCGGGAACCACCGGATCGGGCAAGTCCGTGGCGATCAATGTGATGATCCTGTCGTTGCTTTACAAGCTGACCCCGGCGGAATGCCGCCTGATCATGATTGATCCAAAGATGCTGGAACTGTCGGTTTATGATGATATTCCCCATTTGCTCACCCCGGTGGTCACCGAGCCGCAAAGGGCGGTCGTGGCCCTGAAATGGGTGGTGCGGGAGATGGAACAGCGGTATCGGGCACTGGCCAAACTTCAGGTGAGGAATATCGGGGCCTATAATCAGCGCCTGGCAGAGGCGCGGGCCAAGGGGGATGTGATTATTCACCGGGTTCAGACCGGCTTTGACCATGAAAGCGGTGATCCGGTTTATGAGGAAGAGGAAATTGACCTGACCCAACTGCCGATGATTGTGGTGATTGTTGACGAAATGGCTGATCTGATGCTGGTGGCGGGTAAGGATATTGAGACTCTGATCCAGCGTCTGGCCCAGATGGCCCGTGCCGCCGGAATTCATCTTGTCATGGCGACCCAGAGGCCGTCGGTGGATGTGATTACCGGCACCATCAAAGCCAATTTCCCGACCCGGATCAGCTTTCAGGTTACCTCAAAAATTGACAGCCGGACTATTCTGGGCGAACAGGGTGCGGAACAGCTTCTTGGTATGGGTGATATGCTTTATATGGCGGGCGGCGGACGCATCAGGCGGATTCACGGCCCCTTTGTCAGTGACAGTGAAGTGGAACGGGTGGTCAAGGCCCTGAAAAAACAAGGCAAGCCGGATTATCTGGAAAATCTCACTGAGGAGCCTGAAGAAGGTTTTGACAGTGCGTTTCTGCAGAATTCACAGATGACACCGGGCGGGGCCAAATCCAGCGGCGATGAGCTTTACGACCGGGCGGTGGCGATTGTGGCGCGGGACAAGAAAGCCTCCACCAGCTATATTCAGCGGCAATTATCCATAGGTTATAACCGCGCCGCCAATATTATCGAGAAAATGGAACGGGAAGGCGTGGTCAGCGCCGCCAACCATGTGGGCAAGCGGGAAGTCCTGATTGAAGATCATAGTGAGTACTAGGGCGCTTAGGATTTTTGCAGGTCAAAATTTTGCCCTAATTATCTTTTAGTATCTGGCAGTGGGTTGGTTAATGAATGAGTTAAAAAGTAAAATGAAAAACATATTTACCAGTCTTATCATGGCAATTTTACTGTGGGCTCAGGGGTCGGTTGCGGCAGATATTCCGGCACCGGACGGGAGGGATGCAGAGAAAAAAGCACGGGATGCCGAAACCCTTGATAAAATAGAACAGAGCCTCAATGCCATACGATCATTGAAAGCAACCTTTATCCAGCGGGCGCCGGATGGCTCTGTGATGGAAGGGACGCTTTACCTTGAACGGCCCGGCAAGCTCCGGTTTGATTATGGTGAGGAGGCACCTTTTCTGCTGGTCAGCAACGGAAAATTGCTCACCTTTATTGATTATGACGTGAAACAGGTCAGCCGCTGGCCCATCAAAAAAACCCCGCTTGGTATTCTGGTGGATGAGGAAATTAAATTTGATTCAAGAATCGAGATTCCCGACATTATCCGTTTTGCCGGTCTTGTCAAAGTTCCGGTCATTGACCCCAAACGCCGGGAATATGGTTATATCATTCTGATATTTGAAGAAAGCACCATGGAACTTCGCGCCTGGGAGAGTGTGGATGCGCAGGGCTATACCACGCGGGTGGCTCTGGTTAATCCTGAATATAATGTGGCGATTGACAAGAAACGCTTCACCTTTCGCGACCCGCGCGGCAAAAGACACGGACCGCGCCGCTAGAGTCTTTCTGCTTTAATTTGACCCATTTGACCGGGATTATTTTGCGTTGTGGCGTGACCCGCTTTGCCGGACGATGCAGGGCATCGTTCAAACAGCGTGCCTCAGCCACAGCGCAAAAGAACCCGGCCTGCGGTGTCATCCTGTTTTTCTGTGGGGGTGTTGCGTCCTTTGTCCGATGCGCTGCATCGCAGCGCAGGCCGCGCCGACCCACAGAAAAACAGGATGACATCAAATTGAGTCAAATTAAAGCAGAAAGACTCTAAGCCACGGTTGTTCTCTTGAAAATATAAAATCATTACCTATATCTAATATATAGTTCAGCACGAACTGATGTGCGGCCGTTCCTTCCTCAGGCTGCCATTATGCCGGACTATGGTGCAAGAGGTTTTTCCCTCCCCCTTCCTCTTGTAAGTGCTGATTGCACAGAACTGCCCGGTCAGAATGCTGGCCGGGCAATTTTTTTGCCCGGTTTTTTTATTTTGGGCAATTTTTTTATCTTGAGCATAAGAGTTATTCATTTATAACTCATGTTATGGATGAGCAAGAAATAGAAATTGATGCGCTGGTGGAATATCCCACCCTTGTTGCCGTATCGCGATTCACCAAGCTGATCCCGCGCACGGACTGGTTCCGTTATGTGGGGGAGCCGCTGGACGGGGAGGTGCAGCAAAAGGCGCGGGCTTACCTGGACGCGCTGGGTTTTCCCGAGGCGACACCGGCACAAGTGGACGACTGGCAGGAAGCCGGCCATACGTTGGAGACCAATGACTGGAACAGTTCGTTCTGGGAAGTGGAGCAGCAGCTTATGGCGGCTCTCACCATAGAGGTTACCGATAATATTGATCCCCAACTTTTGGAAATGGTGCTGGCCAATGTGACTTCTGTGGCGTCGGAATATGTCGGGGAAGGGGTATTGATCGCCGCTGACCGCTGGGATATGGAGGACGAGGATTTGATGAAAGCCGCCATTGGTGAAGGCGTGCAAGCCTGTTATCAGGCGGCTCTGGTCATCGCGGCCGGGGTTGATGATGACCATCCTTTCAAGCTTAAATATCAACTTTTTGAAACCGGCTGGTGGCCGCTGGGCGTGATGGGTACGACATTTAATATTTTTTAGGGTAAGCAATGACGAAAATCAAGCTGGTAACATGGAATATAAACTCTGTTCGGGCGCGCATAGATCAGGTAGGGCGGTTGGTGGAAGACCACGCCCCTCATGTGATCTGTTTTCAGGAAACCAAAGTACAGGAGCATATGTTCCCGGAGGAATATTTTACCGAACGGGGTTACGTGCATAATGTCATTGTCGGGCAGAAATCCTATAACGGCGTTGCCATCATGTCACGTATTCCGCTGGAAAATACCGGACGGCGGGACTGGTGCAGCCGGGGGGATGCCCGTCATGTTGAAGCGACCCTTCCCGGCGGGATCAACCTGCATAATTTTTATGTGCCCGCTGGTGGCGACGAGCCGGACGCGGCGGTCAATGACAAATTTGCTCATAAGCTGGATTTTCTTGACGAAATGACAGACTGGTCACGGGATTTGCCCGGGGACGGTAAATATATTCTGGTGGGGGATTTGAATATTGCGCCTTATGAGAGCGATGTCTGGTCCCACAAGAAACTGCTCAGGGTGGTCAGTCATACGCCGCTGGAATGTGAAAAGATGATGACCCTGATGGCGGCCCACAATTGGTTTGATGTGATGCGGCATTTCGTGCCGGAGCCGCGCCGGCTCTATAGCTGGTGGTCTTACCGGGCGAAAGACTGGAAGGCCGCCGATAAAGGCCGCAGGCTCGATCATATCTGGGCCAGTCCGGCACTGAAATCTGCGATGGCAAGCATGGTGGTTCTGGAAAATATCAGGGGCTGGGAGAGGCCCTCGGATCATGCGCCGGTGATGGTCGAATTTTCAGTCTGATTTTTTCAGGATGGCTTTGGCCACATTGACCACGTCGCCGGTGAAATTGATCATTTTCTGCCCGCCGTCCACGGGGATTGTGGTGCCGTTGATGGACGGGCTTGTGATCAGAAGATACGCGGTTGCGGCAATATCCTCCACCTTAAGCGGTTCCCCGATAAAGTTCAGATGGCTGGCCAGGGCGAAATTATCTGCGCTCTGGGTGCTGCTGATCAGGGTCAGGCCCGGCGCGATGCCATTGACCCGCACCCTTGGGCTTAAGGCCTGAGCCATCATTTCCGTTGCCCCCATAAGGGCAAATTTACTTAACGTATAGGAATGAAAGTCGGGATTGAGGGCGAAAACCTTGGCATCTATAATATTGATGACACTACCTTTTTCGCCGTCCGGGATCAGGTTATACAGGGCGCGGGCCAGTTGCATCGGCGCGCGCAGGTTGATATTCTGATGGGAGGCAAAGCTTTCTTCCGTGAAATCAAAAAGGCTGTCATCGATAAATTGTGAGGCGTTATTGATCACATGGCGCAGGGAATGATCCGGCGTGCAGCAGCCTGATAATAGCTCCTCGACTTGGCTGTATTGGTCAAGGTCGCCCTGAACCAATGCCCCGTCCCCGCCATTTTCCCGGATGGATTTCAAAGTCTCTTCGGCTTCATCCCTGTTGGTGTGATAATGCAGATAGATATAATAGCCGTCACGGGCCAGCCGCATGGCCAGACATTTTCCGATGCGTTTGCCGGCCGCGGTTATCAGAATGGCCTCTCCCACCCCTAAAGCTCCAGATCGTTGATGGACATGTCCGGCCGCTGCCACCACGCATTTTCCGCGCCGTCATAATGATCGGTGCAGATGGCCTTGGCGGGATCACCGCTGAAAGTGACGGTATTGGTCGGCGTTTCCATGACCTCAACCGTACGGCAGCGCACGGCAAGTCCCTGATCCAACAGGATTGCATTGATCTTTGACATAAAACAGGCGGCGAGAACTTCTGTGGTCGGATCACCCGGCGTTATCATGATATGCTTGAGGTTTTCCGGCTCACATGTCTTGAAATAATCCAGCATCTGATCCTGGCTCGACAGTTGCAGGCTGTGATCGACATGGTCATCAATCCACTTGTGCCAGACCCGTTTAAGTACCGCAAAGGGGGCCATCATATTCACCGCCCCGTCCAGAAGGTCATGGCCGGTGGAGACCAGCGTGACCTTGACATATTCGTTATGACCATGGGGGACAAAACAGCGGCTGTTCCTGATATTGAACAGACGATGGCTCATGCAGTACCGGCGGGTGAAACAAATCTCAAAGCTCATGAAGGGCTTGATAACTCAGTCCACCCTGTGAGTCCAGAATTTAATTGTCCAGACGGTAGCCCCCGGCTTCGGTGATCAGAATGGTGGCGGAAGAGGGATTTGGCTCTATTTTCTGACGCAGGCGATAGATATGAGTCTCCAGCGTATGTGTGGTCACCCCGGCATTATAGCCCCAGACCTCATCCAGCAATACGTCCCGGCTGATGGGATTGCCATCGGAGCGTTTGAGGTATTTCAGGATGGCGGTTTCTTTTTCCGTCAGCCGGATCAGTTCCTGTGTATCCCGGTTGATGAGGGTTTTGTCCCCCGGCTTGAAATAATAGGGGCCGATGATAAAAGAGGCATCTTCGCTGATGGCATGCTGGCGTAGTTGGGCGCGGACACGGGCCAGCAGGATGCCGAATTTAAACGGTTTGGTCACATAATCATTGGCCCCGGCATCMAGCCCSAGAATGGTGTCGCTGTCACTGTCATTGGCGGTCAGCATGATAATGGGGGTTTTGATGTTGGCTTTACGCATCATGCGGCAGACTTCCCGGCCATCAATATCCGGCAAACCCACATCAAGGATAATGAGATTGAATTTTCCCTCTTTGGCCGCATTCAGGCCCTCCATGCCAGTGCCGGCCTGGGCGATGATAAATTCCTCGTGGAAGGCAAGCTGTTCTGCCAGCGTGCCGCGAAGCTCCTCATCATCATCCACCAGCAAGATATCATAACTTTGATTCATGACTTAATCCTGTTATTTTTTGCGGTGTCACATTATACATGCCAATATAACATATATTTATTTATGACCTAATGGAATTGAATATGGCGACGGAACCGCCTGCAACAATGGACAGACAAGATAAAAAGCTGCTTGATCACAGGATTGTGACTGTTGAGCGGGCGGCATCCGACCTCAGGCGTGGCCTTGCGGTGGTGATCAGTGAGGATAAATCCGCTGTTCTGGTGCAATCGGCAGAATTGCTGACGGATTTATGGATTGACCGGCTCCGAAGTCTCTCCGGCGGTGAGCCGCTGGTGGGACTGACCCGTAACAGGGCTAATATACTGCGTGTTTCGCCCCGCAGCGGCGAGGTCGCCCTGATAAAAACCCTTAAATATATGGATAGTGCGGTGATACAGTCCATGGCCGATCCGGCGGATGACCTGATGCGGCCCCTGCTTGGCCCCTTTCAGGTCGCGGATCAGGTGGCGGAAGCGGTTCATGAGGCCGGGCTGAAATTATGCAAGATTGGCCGGTTGCTGCCGGCGGCGTTATTTTCCACGGCTTTACCAACAGAGGAGGGGGCGCAGTGGGCCAGCCAAAGGGGTCTGCTGAATGTTACGGCGCAGGATGTTCTGAATTTCGACCATCATGACGCGGCAGGCTTGCGTAAAATAACCGCCGCCAGGGTGCCGCTTGCCGGGGCCGAAAAAACCACTATGGTGGCTTTCAGGCCCGCCGATGGCGGCACCGGGCATTTTGCCCTGATCATTGGTGATCCCAACCGTCATGACCCCGTGCTGACCCGGATTCATTCGGAATGTTTTACCGGCGATCTGTTGGGGTCGCTGAAATGCGATTGCGGCGAACAGTTGAACGGGGCGGTCAAACATATGCAGACGGCCGGTGGCGGGCTGCTGTTGTATCTGGCACAGGAAGGGCGGGGCATTGGACTGATTAACAAGCTGCGGGCCTATCAGTTGCAGGATCAGGGCTTTGATACGGTGGATGCCAACGAACGGCTGGGGTTCCGTGCGGATGAGCGCATTTTTGAGCCGGCGGCGCAGATGCTGAAAATACTGGGGTTTTCCAAAGTGCGCCTGCTGACCAATAATCCATTGAAAGTGGCGGGGCTGGAAAATTGCGGGATTATGGTGACGGAACGGGTCAAACATGCTTTTCCCGCCAACGTCCATAATGACCATTACCTGCAGACCAAAAAGAAACGCTCCGGGCATTTATTGTCCTGATGAAGGGGGCCAAGTTTTTATGAGACCGGATTTCTCCCCGAGGATTATGGCGATACTGCTGGCGGCACTTGTGGCGTTGACGCCATTTTCCGTTGACACTTATCTGCCCGCCATGCCGGCAATGGCCCTATGGTTTGATACTCATATGGGCATGGTGGAAATGTCCCTCGGCGCTTTTTTCATGGGCTATGCCATGGGCCAGCTTGTGGGCGGGCCGTTGTCCGATCATTATGGCCGCCGGCGGGTTGGCGGTCCGGGGGTGGCGATCTTTTTTCTGGCGACCGTGGCGATTATATTTGCCCCCAATATTGAGACGGTTATTCTTGGCCGTTTTATTCAGGCCTTTGGCGGCGGTTTTGTCACCGTGATTGCCCCGTCTGTGGTCCGTGATCGCTTCAGTGGCAAGCAAGCGGCCAGAATGTTTGCCTTGATCGGGCTTGTTATGCTGCTGGCGCCGTTGGTTGCCCCGGCGGTGGGGGCTTTGCTGCTTAAATTTGCTGACTGGCGGCTGATTTTTGTTTTTCTGGCGGGCTATGCGATGATTTCTCTGGGCGTTATTGCCTTTTGTCTGCCGGAGCGCAAGAAAGCGCTGACTGAAAAGTTGAATATGGCCAAAGTCTGGGACGGTTACCGGCAGGTGCTGACCCACCCCCGGGCAATGGGTTATATGATAACCATGACCTTCAGTTCGGCGGTGATGTTTTTATTCATTACCGGATCGGCCTTTGCTTATATCACCTATCTCGAGGTATCGACCGACATGTTTCCGATTCTGTTCGGGGCAAATGTTGTCACCATGATGGTCTTTAACCGGCTCAATCCGTTTTTGCTCAATATCTTCAGTCCCCATCAATTGACCGGGGTGGGGATTACCATACAGCTTCTGGCCAATGTGGCCCTGTGGGCCGGGCAGTATATTGATCCGTTGAACCTGTATATGGTGATGCCGATGGTTATGGTGGCCATTGGGTCACTGGGGATAATCATGTCCAACAGCTTTGCCTGTTATCTGGAAGATTTCAAGGATAACAGCGGTACGGCAGTGGCTCTTCTGGGAAGTTTCCAATTCGCCATGGCGGCCATATTAAGCACCATTCTGGGATATTTCCACAGCGACACAATCATGCCGATGACAACATTGATGCTAATGTCGAGCATTATAGCAGTGCTGAGCTACCGCCTGTTGACTCGCCGCTAAAGCAGGCCATGCTTTTTCAACTGATGGCGCAGCTGGTGATAGGTCAGATTTAAAAACCGGGCCGTATCGCGCTGGTTATATTTATTGCTCTCCAGCGCATTTTTCAGCAAGGCCTGCTCCAAAGTCGCAACGGCCTGGCTATAATCGAGGGGTTTGCTGTCCTGTTGGGACGGGGCCGGGGATGGCACAGGGGCTTCACCTGTTTTTTGTATTTTAGGCCGGGGGCGGAAGGGGGAGTCGAAAGGATCAATTTCAAGAACTGAAATTGGCTCATGTTCATCTTCCGCATGATAGACGGCGCGCTCGATAACATTTTTCAACTCGCGGATATTGCCGGGCCAGTCATGCTGCATCAGGCTATGGGCCATATCACCGGAGAAACCGGGGAAACTCTGCCACTTCCGTTCCTGTGCCACCCGCTGACCAAACTGATAGGCCAGAAGTAATATGTCATCGCGCCGGTAACGCAGCGGCGGCAAGGTGATGACATCAAGGGCCAGCCGGTCGAGCAGGTCATGACGAAATTCGCCCCTCTCTGCCGCTGAGGGCAGATCGATGTTGGTAGCCCCGATGATTCGCACATCGGCATGGATGGTCTTGTTGCTGCCGATGCGCTGAAAGCTGCCATATTCCGTCACCCTGAGCAGTTTTTCCTGTGCTGACAGCGAGGTGGTGGCAATCTCATCCAGAAACAACGTACCGCCATGAGCTTCTTCAAAGCGGCCAATGCGCCGGACACTGGCCCCGGTGAAAGACCCGGCCTCATGACCGAATAATTCTGATTCCAGCAGATTTTCCGGCAGGGCGGCGCAATTGACCTGAATGAAACTTTTTTCCCAGCGCGGGGAGAGGAAGTGCAGACGGGCCGCGATCAGCTCCTTGCCGGTGCCGCGCTCGCCGATTACCAGCACCGGCCGGTCATGCTTTGCGGCGCGGGAGCATTGGTCAATGATCTCAAGAAAGGCCGGACTTTCCCCGATCAGGGTCTGATCCTGAGGCAAATTTAAGCGCATATTATTAAACTTTATCTTATTTCACTAAACAATAGTGTATTACACTAATTATCATTTGGCCAGAAAAATGGAATAATTATTTAAAATCAATAAGATAGATGAAATATATAAAATTGGCATGGCTTGTGCAAAGTAAGAGGCAGAGTACCACGAGAGGGGTGCAATTTTAATCTGGAGAAAGAATATGGGTATTTTCACACGCCTCACAGACATTGTAAATTCCAACATCAATCACATTCTGGACAGGGCCGAAGACCCGGCCAAAATGATCCGCCTCATGGTTCAGGAAATGGAAGATACGTTGGTGGAAGTTCGTTCCTCTGCTGCCCGCGTTATTGCTGACCGCAAGGAAATGGGACGCAATATGACCCGTTTGCAGAATGCGCAGGATCAATGGTACGACAAAGCGGAATTGGCCCTGAGCAAAAACCGGGAAGATCTGGCGACGGCGGCACTGGGCGAACGGGCAAAGCTTAATGATCTGGCCACAAGTCTGGATGAGGACCGGGAACCACTGGACGAAGCCCTGACCAAATATCAGAATGACATCATCAGCCTTGAGGCCAAGATCAAGGAAGCAAAACAGAAGCAGCGTTCCCTTGTCGAGCGCCAGCAAACGGCCACAAGTCAGATGAAAGTCCGTCAAAAGCTTTATGATAACCGGATTGAGGACGTCATGGTCCGCTTTACACAGATGGAAAAACATGTTGATGATACGGAAAGCCGTGTTGAGGCTGCTGATATAGGCCGGGAAAAAACGCTGAGCGAGGAGTTTGACGATCTTGAATCCCAGCAGAATGTGGCCGATGATCTGGCAGCGCTGAAAGCTAAAATAGCCAAAAGTAAAACATCAGATAAAAAATAATTTTATCCCTGCTCTTTTTCTGGGGATTTAGCAAGAAAGGTTCATACAATGGAAGTTCTCGGTATCCTGTTTATGGTGGTTGTCGCCCCGCTGATCATTATTTTCCACTATACGACCAAATGGAAGCAGTCCAGGACGCTGACATCGGAAGATGAGAAGATCCTCACCGAATTGTGGGACAGTGCGGAAAGAATTGAGAGCCGGATTCAGAATATTGAGCGTATTCTGGACGCAGACACCCCTGATTGGAGGGCAAGATAATGCCCAGGCCTTATCAAAATGAACCCCCCAAATATAATAAATTATATCTGGACAAGAAGAAGGGAAAAATATGCGGTGTATGTGCCGGCATTTCCGACTTTAGCGGCGTTGATATAACCATTGTCAGGGTTGTTGCCATCCTTGGCCTGATATCACCAGCCAGCGGGGTTGTTGTTATCGCCTATTTCCTGATGTGCTGGTTATTGGACCCGAAGCCATCAGATTTATTTGACAGCAAGGAACAGGACGATTTCTGGAAAGGCGTTCGTACCCAGCCAAAAAATACCATTCGCGATGTGCGTCATAAATTTCGGGAAATTGAACGTCGCCTGCGGGCTGCGGAAGCCCACGTGACCTCGCGGGAATATAATCTCCACAAAGAATTTGAAGACCTGAAGAAAAATTAGGAGCAAGAAAATGAGCAAATATGAAAATACCCGTGCCAAAAAACTCTACAAAAACAGCCGTCGCGGTAAAATATGCGGCGTATTTTCCGGCCTTGGGGATTACCTGAATATCAATCCCCTGATCCTGCGCATAGCCGGCATCATAGCCGTATTAATGACAGGGCCTGTTGTTATTCTTGGCTATTTTCTGGTTAGTGTCTTGCTGGATGACAGTGGCCACGGGCTATACAGAAGATAATGATAAAAAAATACAGAGGATATTGAAATGGCTGTTTTTGAAATGGTTGTCTGGATCGTTGCCATATCCGTTATTGGCGGCGTTGTTAAAAGCTATATGGACCGAAAACACAAGAGGGGCAGCAGTATGATGGATGACCTGATGAATGACCTGGGCATGGATGAAGGCGATGGTTTTTATACCAAGAAAGATTTGGCATCGGTTTTGGAAAAATTTGAAGCTATGGAGGCGCGCATTCAGGTGCTGGAACGCATCGCCACCGATAAAGGCCAGAACCTGGCCGCCGAAATTGATAATTTAAAATGAATATGAATATACCACAAGAGAAGGGAAATGTTATGGCAAGTTCGGAAATTGACATTATTGTGATACCGGCTAATGATAATCCGGCCTTGGGCGCGTTGATGATTGGCGGTAAAACTTTCCCCTGCGCTTTGGGTAAACAGGGTATTGTGCGGTCAAAAACAGAGGGGGATATGAAAACCCCAAAGGGTAATTTTCCGCTCAGAGCTATTTATTATCGCTATGATAAGTTGTCTAAGCCAATTTATAGCCAGATTCCCATGATGGCACTTCTGGAAGAAGATGGCTGGTGTGATGACCCCGGGGACAAGGCCTATAATCAATCAGTGATGCTGCCCTATCATGCCAGTGCGGAAAGCCTGTGGCGCGATGATGACCTTTATGATGTGATCGTCATTCTGGGCCATAATGATGATCCGGTTGAGAAAGGTCGGGGCAGTGCCATATTTCTCCATGTTGCCGCCGAATATGGTGGTGAAGAATCCTTTGAAGGCACAGAAGGGTGTATTGCCCTGAGAAAGCAGGATTTGCTGGAAATCCTGCCCATATTATCGCCTGAGACAACTCTGACGGTGATGGCTCACTGAATCCTGTTCCCATAATCACTCATTTTGAGGGATGATCAAATTGTCTGATATCTTCCAACTTCCGGTGTTCCTTAAGATTAGGGGGCACCGGTTTTTTAGCTGGGGTCCTGACCCCAGGACAGCCCCTTATTCTCATAAGGGGTAATATAATTTCAATTGGCTTATGACCGGGCGCCAAAAATGGCTGTACCAACCCGGACGGAGGTGGCCCCGCAGCGGATGGCGACCTGATAATCACCGCTCATGCCCATGGATAATTTCTTCAGTCCGTTGCGCTTGGCAATTTCTTTGAGCTGTAAGAAGTAAGGTGCCGGGTCCTGATCCGCCGGCGGGATGCACATGAGTCCGATCACCGGCAGCTTTAATTCATCCCGGCACAGGGTAATGAAACTGTCAGCTTCCTCCGGGTCAATACCGGCTTTTTGGGCTTCCCGGCCCACATTGATCTGGATATAATATTGACAGGATATGTTTTCTTCCTGACTGATCCGGGCAATGGCACGGGCGAGCTTGGGCCGGTCGATGGTTTCAATAACGTCGAAAAGCCGGAGTGCCTGTCGCACCTTATTGCTTTGCAGTGGACCGATCAGATGCAGTTCCACCTGGCTGTAAAGGGCACGAAGTTCAGGCCATTTTCCAGCGGCCTCCTGTATCCTGTTTTCACCAAACACCCGGTGGCCCTGATCCAATATTGGTGTTATGGCATTAGAAGATTTGGTTTTGGATACGGCGACCAGTGTGATGTCTGTTGCCTTGCGGCCCGCATTTGCCGCCGCGGAATGGATATTCCGAGTTACGCTATCTAGTTTGCTGGTCAAGGTTTGTTTCCTGTATTATGCTGCCTGTTATGACATTAACAGACATCGCAAAACGGCTCAATCAGGATCATGGGCAGGGTGAAAATTTACCGCCGGTTTTTTTTATCACAGACAGTCAAGCGGTTGCCGACCCTGAAAAAGTAATTTCGGCACTTCCCGCGGGTTCCGCGGTGATTTTGCGGGATTATGATTATCCGGCAAGGGAAAAGCTGGGGGCGGATTTAAGGGCGCTTTGCCGGGAAAGAATGATTGTCTTTCTGGTGGCGGGTGATGCAGGCCTTGCTTCAAAGCTGTCGGCAGACGGGGTGCATTTGCCAGAGGGTCTGATGGGCCGGGCGACAGATATTCGCGCCGCTCACGGCCATTGGATGATAACCGTATCCTGTCACGACCTTGTGTCTGTGAGGCGGGCGAAAAAATTACCCATTGACGCAGGCTTGATCGCTCCGGTCTTTCCCACACTCAGCCATCCGGAGACTTTATCCGGCACCCGGCCAATTCTTGGCCTGTCCGGCCTGCGGCATATAGTTGCGGCGACGGCTTTGCCGCTTTATGCTTTGGGGGGGGTGACAGCCAATAACGCCGGCCAGCTTGTTGGTTCAGGCGTCGCAGGCATTGCGGCAATTCGCGGGTTTGAACAAAGTTAGAAATTCACGTTGGTGCCCAGGAAAAACACCTGGCTGTTTCTGAGTTTATCCAGTTCATTTTCCTGACCATAGGAATAATAGGTAAAGCGGCCCGTGAAACGGATATTGGAATGAATTTGATAGGCGGCACCGATTTCCAGCGCATGGACAGTGTCATAAAATTCTTCAGTGCTGGCGAACAGGCGGTCATGCGCGCGTTTATATTCGCCAAATCTGACATCAGCCCCCCATTTGCTGCCGGAATAGCCCATGGCGATATCAAAGCCCTTTAAACCGGAATTATAGAAGTTTCTTTCCTGAGTGAAAGATGCGCCGAGCCTGAAACCGGCATATACCATATCAACGGACAGGTTATAAACCTGACGGTTATTGACTTTATCAAATTCCGATCCGTCATACAACGGTGACATGATGGCGKATGGTTCGATGAGAAACTGCGTGCCGAAGGAAATTCCCAAAGCATCCGGGTCATAGATCTGCCCTTCGGTGCCATAGGAAAAGGTCACCCGGTTTCCGGCGGTCGCGCCAAGGCTGGAAAAGCCGGAGGGTGAAATCGAGGAAAGGCCGGAATTGCCCATATTGAAAACCAGCGACGGCCTGACAGTGAAAGACTGTTTGATGATTAATTTCTTGTCCGGCTGTTCCAGGGTTAAACCTGTGGCTGGTTCGGCCCCTGTGGTTGGCTCGGAAAGAGTAATATACTGGTCAGAATTTTCCTTGGCGGGGCTGCCCAGCAACAGCACCTCTGGCACAACATCCTTTTTTTCCTGGCCGTTGCCGAAAAAAGACTGGAAAGATGATACCAGGCTTTTATCTTCCTGAGTCATATCCTGCGGCGAATCCGGGGCCGCATAGGCCACTGATCCCATGGTATGAATACCAATGGTGCAAATCAGTGCAATGCTGCCTTTCAGGCTGTTCACGATGGATCCTCACAATATTCTTTTTAGTATGGGCAGAGGCCTGTTTTAAAATATTTATAAAAAAACCACCGCACTTTATTTGTCCAGAGATGTCAAAGAATCAGCCAGACACAGTGAAGTATATAATATTAAACAATAAAAATCAATTAAGATTCATTATAATATATTAAATTTTCAAGACAGCAGCCGTTATTCTTTTCCGGTCTCATTCTGGTCGCTAGATTTAAATAAAGCCAGTTTTATGCAAGAAATTCTTGTTTGCTCAATCACAAAAGGATAAACAGCTATATGAAGGTATCAACCAAAGGCCATGATACCACTGTGAATGAAATCGCAATATAAGAATGGACGACGCATGACCGTGTATAACATGATGAAAAATATGGCTGGAAAGTCAGCTGGGATAATGATTATTGCGGTGGTGTTAACTCTGGGAGGATGCGGAATCTTTGGTGGAGATAATTCTGTCAAAAATATCAAGGCGGCTGAAGAAATATACAGGATCGGGGTTAATGCCTATCTGTGGCGGGCGACCCTGGATACCCTGTCTTTCATGCCCATGAAAAGTGCGGATCATAATGGCGGCCTTATCCTGACCGAGTGGAAGATGAATCCCGGTAATGATAAAGAGCGGACAAAAGTGGATATTATCATTCTGGGCCGGAAACTGACGGCAGATTCGCTGAAAGTGACAGTTCATCGTCAGATGAACAGCAGTGACGGCTGGCAGGATGAGGTGCCGCGTCCAGGGGCTGCCATAAATATCCGTAATGCCATTTTGATGCAGGCGCGGCTTCTTCGCCGCGATAATGCCCCAATCAAATAATTCTTGCCGGCCAGATGCATCTGGTTTGTCTGCTATCCACCCCTAAGAATCAGGAAAAGAAATGACACGCTATAACGCCGGAGTTACCGAGGCTAAATGGCAAAAAACCTGGGCTGACAGGGGAACCTTCACGGCCACAGAAGATCCGTCGCGGCCAAAATATTATGTGTTGGAAATGTTTCCCTATCCTTCCGGAAAAATTCATATGGGTCATGTGCGCAACTATACCCAGGGGGATGTGGTGGCACGCTACCGGCGGGCAAAGGGTTTTAATGTGCTGCATCCCATGGGCTGGGACGCCTTTGGCATGCCGGCGGAAAATGCCGCCATGGAACATAATGTTCATCCGGGCAAATGGACCTATGAGAATATTGCCCATATGCGTGGCCAGCTAAAACTGATGGGTCTCAGTATTGACTGGACACGGGAATTTGCCACCTGCGACCCGGATTATTACGGTCAGGAGCAGAAAATGTTTCTGGATTTCCTTGCCGCTGATCTGGTTTACCGCAAGGAATCCTGGGTTAACTGGGACCCGGTGGATAATACGGTGCTGGCCAATGAGCAGGTGATTGATGGTTGCGGCTGGCGGTCCGGGGCTGTGGTGGAACGCCGCCTTCTCAGCCAGTGGTTCCTGAAAATTACCGATTACGCCGAAGAGTTGAATTCTGCGCTGGACGACCTGCCGCGCTGGCCCGAAAAAGTCAGGACCATGCAGAAAAACTGGATTGGACGGTCCGAAGGCCTGCGTCTGTTCTTTGATATTGACGGCTATGATCCGCTGGAAGTATACACCACCCGCCCGGACACTATTTTCGGGGCCTGCGGCATGGCCATCGCACCCGATCACCCGCTGGCGGAAAAACTGGTACAGGATAATCCGGCGCTACAGGATTTTATTACCGAATGCCGCAGCGGGGCCACCACCGAAGAGGCTATGGAAAAGATGGAAAAGAAAGGCTTTGATACGGGCATAGTCGCCAAGACCCCGTTTGAGAGCTATGAATTGCCCATTTTTGTGGCCAACTTTGTACTGATGGACTATGGCACCGGTGCCATATTCATGTCCGCAGCCCATGATCAGCGTGATCTGGACTTTGCCCGTAAATATGATCTTGATGTGCGCACCGTTATCCGGCCGGATGGTGAGGATGATGACTATGCGGTGGGAACAGAGGCCTATACTGGCCCCGGCAGACTGTTTAATTCTGATTTCCTCGACGGCCTGACCATCGAAGAGGCCAAGGCAGAAGTGGCCCGCAGAGCCGAAGAAGGCGGGTTTGGCAGAAAAACCATCAATTTCCGTCTGCGCGACTGGGGCATTTCCCGTCAGCGTTACTGGGGCTGTCCGATCCCGATCGTTCATTGCGGGGATTGCGGTATTGTTCCGGTGCCGAAATCCGACCTGCCGGTGGTATTGCCTGATGATGTGAGCTTTGACAGGCCCGGTAATCCTCTGGCGCATCATGCCACATGGAAGAATGTCGACTGCCCGAAATGTGGCAAGGCGGCGCGGCGCGAGACCGACACCTTTGATACCTTCATTGATTCGTCCTGGTATTTTGCCAGGTTTTGCTCGCCAAAATCGGAAGATCCGGTGGATCTGTCGGCGGCGGACTACTGGTTGCCGGTGGATCAGTATGTGGGCGGGGTTGAACATGCGATCCTGCATCTGCTCTATTCCCGCTTTTACACAAGAGCCATGAAAAAAATTGGCCTCTCTTCGGTGACCGAACCCTTTGACGGCCTGTTCACACAGGGTATGGTCTGTCATGAGACTTACACCGACCCAAAGGGAAACTGGGTGCTGCCCAGTGACATTATCTGGGGAGAGGGCAATGAATCGGCAAGTACGAAAAATGGCGAACCGGTTTCCATTGGCCGGTCGGTCAAGATGTCAAAATCCAAAAAAAATGTGGTGGACCCCACGGAAATCATTGATCAATATGGCGCCGATACCGCGCGGTGGTTCATGCTGTCCGACAGTCCGCCGGAACGCGACCTTGAGTGGACTGACGAAGGGGTTGAGGGGGCCTGGCGTTTTACCCAGAGACTGTGGCGAACGGTTATGACCGGCAGGGAAGGGCTGAGAGATGTCACGAAGGAACCCGCCAACTTCAGTGCCGCTGCACAGGATTTGCGCCGCATGTGCCATGTGAGCATTGCGGCCATTGGCCGTGATATTGAAGATTTTCACTTMAATAACTGTGTGGCGCAGATTTATAAATTCACCAATGCCATCGCCGCTTTTAAACCCGGCGGCTCCGACGGTGATGCCATTGCCCTGCGCGAAGCCCTGACCACTCTGGTTCAGCTTTGCGCCCCCATGATGCCCCATCTGGCCGAAGAAATGTGGCAGATGATGGGAAAACAGGATATGGTCACGGATGCGCTCTGGCCCGTGGCCCGCCCTGAATTGATGCAGGAGAATATGGTGACCATCGCCATTCAGGTCAGGGGCAAGCTGCGGGATACCATAGAGGTTGCCAAGGATATGGACAAGACCGAAGTGGAAAGGCTGGCGCTGGCTCGTGAGAAAATACAGAAAGCCGTGGGCGAAAATGTCATTCGCAAGGTCATTGTGGTTGCCAACCGCATTGTTAATATTGTCATATAGGGAAATGCTATGAAGCTCATACTGGTTCTGATATCTGCGATAATCTTATCCGGTTGTGGCTTCAAGCCCATGTATGGCCAGTTTTCAGACGGCAAGAGCGACCTGCGGAATGTTATGGCCAATATCCGGGTGAGCGATATTACCGAACAGGGCCGACCCTCGCGCATCGGGCAGGTTATCCGCAATAATCTTCTGGACAGCCTGACGCCAT
>NVTJ01000032.1 GCA_002401545.1 Alphaproteobacteria bacterium | reverse complement strand
CAGACGCTCCAAAGCCTGATCCAGAGTATAGACTTCGCGCTTGTGTATTCTGATATCGGCAATGGATTTTCGGGTTTTATGGTCGGCATAACCCTTGAGAAGTTCATACAGGCTCAACTCAAACGTGGCATTTTTTGTCACAATCACCGGTTCCGGCATACCCCGGGAGAACACATCCCGTTTAAGCTGGTTGCGGGACATCAGAGTAGCGGCGACCTCCCGTATTGCGTTCAGTCTTTGCAGTTGGTAGGTCAGGCGGGCGGCCATTTCTTCGGCAGAGAATTCTTCCTCTGAATTTTCTTCCGGCAGAAGAAGCCTTGATTTCAGATAGGCAAGCCAGGCCGCCATCACCAGATAATCAGCGGCTGTCTCCAGTTTCTGCACCCGGGCTTCTGCGACGAATCTTAAAAACTGCTGAACCAGTTCCAATATGGAAATCTGCTTCAGATCAACTTTCTGTCTTCTGGCCAGAGTAAGCAGAACATCAAGTGGACCCTCAAAACCATCAATGTCGAGAATCAGGCGCTCTTCATCATCCGGTGACGCTGTCACCATTTCAAATGCAGACTGCTGCTCTGTTTCCTTGTTATTCATCCAGGTGCTATCAATACCGCTAATTGTTCCACAAGATCGATGGCCGGTCCTATTATGGCCCATAGAATATTCAGGTCCACCCCTATCCGCTGACCAAGCATGGGCAGTAAAAACAAGCCGATGACAATGAACATGCCATAAGGCTCTATCCGTGACAGGGGTCTGGCGATTATATCGGGTAAAAGGCCAACGGCAACCCTTCCCCCGTCCAAAGGCGGAATTGGCAGCATGTTAAAGGCGGCAAGAATGGCGTTGATCTTGATGGCAAAAATTATATTTCCCACCAGCCAGTTTCCCGCTACATCCGGCAGAAAACCCACTATATGAAGCAGTAAGGCAGCACAGATCACCAATGTTATATTGGCCAGCGGCCCGGCCAATGCCACAAAAACCATATCCCGGCGCGGATTGCGCAGACGCATAAAATTAACCGGTACCGGCTTTGCATAGCCAAATAAAAACGGCGCACCGCTGAGCAACAGCATAAGCGGCAGAAGCACAGTGCCAAAGGGATCAATATGAACAAAGGGGTTAAAACTGACCCGACCAAGCAGTTTTGCGGTATTGTCCCCCAATTTATAGGCAGCCCAGGCATGAGCCGCTTCATGTAATGTTATCGCCAGAAGCAACGGAATTACCATAACCGGCAACAACTGTAAAAAATTCATATCTATAAAACCTCTGTATTCACAATTACTGTAATGCCTGATCCAGCCATTCTGTCAACTCTGCGCTATTGATTTCCGGAATATCCCGGCGCTGCCTGAACATACTCTCCACCCAGCTCTCATTGACCATATTAAAGTCATACAGGGCTTCCAGTACCTCCCGACGCTCCGCCAGCGGGGCATTACAGTGAAGCACGAGGTCACAACCCGCCTGCAAAGCGAGTTTCGCATTATGGGCAGGCTGTCCACTGAGCGCTTTCATACAGACATCATCAGAAATCAACACCCCTTTAAAACCGATATATTCCCGAATTACCTGCCGGATTATAACAGGGGACAAAGTAGCCGGGCGTGCCTCATCAATAGCGGAATAGACAATATGCGCGGTCATGGCCAGCGGCATATGATTAAGGGCTTTAAAGGGCATAAAATCAGTTTTCTGCAACAGATCAAGCGACGTGTCCACAATGGGCAGCGTCTTATGACTATCAGCGAAGGCCCTGCCATGGCCCGGAATATGCTTTATCACCGGCAGAACACCGCCCGAAAACAAGCCCTCACAGGCCGCCTCGGCCAAAAGACTGACGATATTCAGATCATCGCCAAATGACCGGTCGCCGATTATCTGGTCCGCATTGGGAAATACAAGATCCAGCAGCGGGTAACAATTCACCGTAATCCCCAGATGACGCAATTCCTCAGCCATAAGGCGGGCATTTATCCTGACCGCTGCCAGACCTTTTTCATTATCTTTTTTATAGAGGTTTTTTAAAGCTTCTCCGCTTGGTGGCCTGCGCCAGTGGTGCGGATTGAGGCGACAGACGCGCCCCCCTTCCTGATCAATGAAGATGGGTACATTTTCCCGGCCAACCGTTTCCTTCATCTCATCCGTAAGTTTTCTAAGCTGGTCAGGGGACTGGCAGTTGCGGCCAAATAGAATAAAGCCAAACGGGTCAAGGTCTTTGAAAACCGCTTTTTCTTCCCCGGTCAACGTCAGCCCGTCACAATCCTGAATAACAGGTCGGACCATTTATTTTTCCACCACAATACAGGCTTGCTTTTTCGTTTTCAGCGCTGCACAAATGCGACCAGCAGAAAGTCTGTCAACAATTCTCCCGCCCCTCAGACGGTATAGGACCCCCTTTTTTCCCAGGTCAATCATCATAATATCAGGTCTCAGCCCCCGAAGAAGGTCCGGATTATCTTTTTGAAGCCTAGCCCAGAGCTGCTCGGCCGTGTCTTTTTTGCCAAAAGCCCCCAACTGTACAAGGAAATTTCCCGCCAAACCATCACTGGCCGGGGCAATGGCCGCAACCTCATTGGCAACAGTTTCTGTCTGAGGTGGCGGCAAAGCCTGCGCAGCATCCTCGCTGGCCTGAAGCGCTTTTTTCTTCGCCGTTTCTATGGATTTGGTATCAATTGGTCGCTCGATGGGCAGTTCCGCACCGGCTTCAAGATTTTCACCATTATCCTTCTGTCCGGACGCCACCCGGTTAAAAACACCTTTGTCCTGATCCGGCACCTGCAACCCGCCGGGACTGTCCGGTTTCTCCTTGACCACAGATTTGTCGGCATGGACCACAGGCACCGGCCCATTGTCAGTCCCGGCCAGATAACTATACCAGATCAAACCACCGAAAATCGCCAGAATTATGACGGTTAATGCCGCGGTCAGCATCCGCCGCCCGGTCATGTCATTCCCGGTGGTAAATTCTTCCGGCAATGGTTCAAGCCATGATGCTTTTTCACCTTCATCCGCCATTTCAAATCACCTCCCAGAGATTATTTCACTCTACATTTCAGTAACGGGTTCTACACCCAATATATCCAGTCCTGCCATAATGATACCCGCAACAGCAGAAATCAGCGCCAGACGTGACAGGGTCTTTGCCCTATCATCTTCGATTATGAAGCGAAGATCAAGATTATCATTGCCTTTATTCCACATCGCATGAAATTCAGAAGCCAATTCATACAGATAGTAAGAAATCCGGTGCGGTTCGCGGGCCAGGGCGGCCGCTTCCACAAAACGCGGCCAGTTCATCATATTCCTGATCAGGGAAAGTTCACTGCTGTCGCTGAATATGGTCATATCGGCGTCGGCAAGCGATGCGACAGACAGGTTAATACCGGGAAATGCAATATCTGCCTTACGCAAAACAGAATGTACACGCGCATGGGCATACTGCACATAAAAAACCGGATTATCCTTTGACTGTTCGGTAACACGGGCAAAATCAAAATCCAGAGAGGCGTCATTTTTACGGGTTAACATGATGAACCGCACCACATCCCGGCCCACCTCATTCACAATATCCCGCATGGTAATGAAGGCTCCGGAACGTTTTGACATTTTTACCGGCGTGCCATCCCGCAGCAGCCTGACCATCTGGCAAAGCCTGGCATCAAAATTGACCCTGTTGTCCGTCAGGGCTTTCACCACCGCCTCAACCCGCTTGACATACCCCCCGTGGTCTGCGCCCCAGACATCAATCAGGCTGGTAAAGCCGCGTTCAACCTTGTCATTATGATAGGCCACATCGGCGGCAAAATAGGTCCAGCTACCATCAGACTTCTTTACCGCCCGGTCCACATCATCACCAAAATCTGTGGATTTGAACAGGGTCTGTGGCCGCTCCTCCCAGTCATCGGGCCTGGTGCCTTTCGGTGCCTCAAGAACACCGGTATAGATCAGGCCTTTGTCTTCAAGCTTGTCCAGAGCAGCTTGTATTTTACCGCTTTTATGAAGGGTCAATTCCGAGAAAAAAACATCATGCCTGATGGAAAGCGTGTCCAGATCGGAGCGGATCAGGTCCATCATGGCATCGGTGGAAAATTGCCGGATATCATGCAGCCATTCGCTCTCATCCGCCTCCAGCCAGCGACGCCCAAATTTCTCAGCCAGCGCCTTGCCCACGGGAATCAGATAGTCACCGGGATAAAGTCCTTCGGGTATTTTGCCAATGTCCGCGCCCAGAGCCTCCCGGTAACGCAGATAAGCCGATCGGGCCAGAGTGTCAATCTGTCCCCCGGCGTCATTGATATAATATTCACGGGTCACATCGTAACCGGTATAGTCCAGCAAAGACGCCAGCGCATCGCCAAATATGGCGCCTCGGCAATGACCCACATGAAGCGGTCCCGTGGGATTAACCGAAACATATTCCACATTGACTTTCTCATGGCCGCCGATTTTCGAGCGGCCATAATTGCCTCCGGCATTGAGGATTGCGGCCACCTGTGACTGAATGAGCTGCCTTTTCAGGATGATATTGATAAAGCCGGGTCCGGCCACATCAACCCTTTCAACGCCGTCCACATCCCGCAGACCTGCCGCCACCATATCGGCAATGTCACGCGGCTTCATGCGGGCCTGCCGTGTTAAAACCATGGCTATGTTGGTGGCAATATCCCCGTGTGTCGCCTCGCGCGGCGGCTCAATAGTGACATTTTTCAGGTCCATGTCTTTCGGCAGTCTGCCGTCATTTTCAAGGCCGCAGACAATGGCCTTCAAGGCCCCGGTAAAAGTATCAAAAATATTCATAATTCAAACAACGATGTATCAAATAATCTTTTATGTTCCAATATGGCATAGCGGTCCGTCATGCCGGCAATGAAGTCTGCCACATGGCGCGCACGGGTCCCGGGGTCTTCCATGACCTGAGCTGTTTGCCATTCTGTGGGCAGACATTCCGGTTCGGCCTGAAAAAGTTCAAACAAATCGGTTATCACCCTTTTCGCTTTGCTGGACATGCGGTTGACTTTGTAATGACGATACATATTCCGCATCAGAAAAGATTTCAATCTTTTATCGAATTCTTTCATCTCAGGGGAAAAGGAAATGACGCATTGGGAAGCATTTCGAATATCATCAACCGTTTCCGGCTGCAGGGCAGAAATACGTTTTTTGCTTTCAATCAGAATATCATTAACCATTCTGTTGATCAGGCGGCGCACCACTTCGTGAATTTCCCGGCCATCCTCCAGCACTCCATAACTGTCCCGCACTTCCCGAATGATGTCATTTAAAAGGGGCAGTTCCTCCAGTTGCCCCATGGTCAGCAACCCCGCCCGGATGCCGTCGGCGATGTCATGGTTGTTATAGGCCACATCATCGGAAATCCCCGCCACCTGTGCCTCGGCACTGGCATAGCTGTGCAATTCAAGATCATGTTGCGCGTTATATGTCCGAAGATTGATATTCAAGTCATCGAACTGACCTTTTTCACACAGGGGGCCATTATGCTTTGCCAAACCCTCCAGCGTTTCCCATGTGAGGTTCAGGCCGTCAAAGGCCGCGTATCTTTGCTCCAGCTTCGTGACGACACGCAGGGACTGGGCATTATGATCAAAACCCTGAAAAGGCGCCATGATCTCATTCATCGCTTCCTCTCCGGCATGACCAAACGGGGTATGGCCAAAATCATGAACCAGAGCCAGAGATTCGGCAATTTCATCATTCAGCCCCAGCACAATGGCAATACTGCGGGCAATTTGTGCCACCTCAATGGAATGAGTCAGACGGGTGCGGTAATAATCCCCTTCATGATAGACAAACACCTGGGTTTTATGAATCAACCTCCGAAAAGCCCCGGAATGGATAATCCGGTCCCGGTCCCGCTGAAAAGGTGAACGGGTTTTGGTGTCATCTTCGGGGTGAAGCCGTCCCCTGCTCCTGTCCGCCAGACAGGCATAGGGGGCATAATCCGGCTCAGGATGATATATTTTGAAATCAGAATTCATCAAGAAATTTTTCCGTTCATTGACAATATTAATATATTACCTACTTATATAGTGTATTATTAAAAAAAACATCAGGGTAAGTTAGAATAATGACCACAGAAACAACACCGGTAACTTTATCAGAAAGTGCGGCAAAACGCATTGCCACCCTATGTGCGAAACAGGGCGATAAAGACCTGAAATTCCGCATTTCGGTTGATGGCGGCGGCTGTTCAGGATTCCAGTATGATTTTAACCTCGTCAAAGAGCAAAAGGACGATGATCTGGTTGTCGTGCGTGGCGGGGTAACTATGTTGGTCGATGGCTTGTCCCTGCTGTATCTCACTGGTTCCGAGGTGGATTTTGTTGAAGAACTGGCCGGGTCCATGTTTGTGGTTAAAAACCCCAATGCAACCGCCTCCTGCGGTTGTGGGTCGTCCTTCGCCGTATGATCATTGCCTCATGGAACGTCAATTCAATAAAGGCGCGCCTACCCCGGGTCACAGAATGGCTGAAATCTTTCGGCCCGGATGTGGTCATGTTACAGGAACTGAAATGCACAGATGAAAATTTCCCCTATCTGGAAATTGAGGAACTTGGATATCAGGTGGCTGTTCACGGGCAGAAAACCTATAACGGTGTAGCCATCCTGTCCAAATATCCCATCGAGGATGTCACTTGCGGCCTGCCCGGCGACGATAGCGATGACCATGCCCGCTATATTGAAGCCACCATCAACAGCGTGCGTATATGCGGGTTATACCTGCCCAATGGCAACCCCCTGCCCGGTCCAAAATTTGACTATAAGCTCAAATGGATGGACAGGCTCATAGAACGGGCAAAAGTCCTTTTGGCACAGGAGAAGATTTTTGTCCTTGGCGGCGATTATAATTGCATCCCCAGGGACGAGGATTGTTATGACCCCATTCGTCTGGCGGGAGATGCCCTGACCCAGCCCCAAACCCGGGACCGCTATTACAGCCTGCTCAATCTTGGGCTGACCGATGCGCTCAGGCATTTTTATCCGTCCGGCTCGAACTACACTTACTGGGATTATCAGCGCGGTGCATGGCAGAAAGACAACGGCCTGAGAATTGACCATCTTCTCCTGTCGCCGCAAGCGGCGGACAGGTTACAGAAATGTGATATCGACCGGGTTCCCCGAGGCAGGGAAAAGGCCTCTGATCATACCCCCATCTGGTGCGAACTTGAGGTTTAAAAGAAAATATCTGGCCCCTTGCCATCGCGGGTGACGTAAATACTAACCGTTCCCGGCTTTCTAAATCTATATATTACTGCCCGGCCATTAATTTTCTTAATCCCCTGCATGACGTCTTTTTTATTAAAGTCTACATCGCCCCATACCAGCGTTTCGGAACCATATTTGGATATCAATCTATCAGCAGGAATGCCATATTGCGATATAATCTTAGCGCGAATATCCTCAACCTGCTCGGGGGAAAGTTTGGAAGAATAAGCGGAAATGCTGACAACGCCACCTTCCATAGAGCTAACCAGAAACCGCTTCCACGGCTTAAGTTTTTCTTTTACTTCAAGCATTGAAAATTCATGGGTCTTGCCCGACTTCTGGTCAAATAGCTTTACTCTCTGAATTTTGCCCGCATTGGGCAGGGCCGCTAACAGCTGTTCATCCGTCATACCCAGAGAGACACCCTCATAAGTGAAGAAAGAATCACTGCGATATTGGAAAGCAAGCCATATCAATATGATCCCCAGAAATACCGCAACCGTTATCTTTAGATCAGGGGCTGTTTCTGTGTTTTTATCTTCATAAAATGGTGGTGGTTTATTTTCCATGAAAAAAACTTTCCTATTAACGGGACATATTTTCAACGGCCCCTTTTGCCCATTTTAATGTTTTGGCATCCGGTTTCAGGGCAACAAGCTTTCTGGCCTGCTCCAAGGCTTCCTGTTTATTTTGTGATCCATACAGCAGACCAATCAGATTTTGTCGTGCAATGAAATATTTTTCATTCAATTCAAGTACTTTTCTGAGATTTTCAATGGCTTCATCGATCTGCTTGAGGGCAAAATGAGATTCGGCAACCTTAAAATAGAAATAATCGATTACCGGATAACCTTTATCTTTGGCTATCTTGTAATTCGCCAAAGCCTCCGCATGTTTACCCATCTTTACATAAACTTCAGCCAGACCATAGTTATGGCCAGGGTAATCCGGGCAATGCTTTATGCCTTTTCTGAGAATTGCAACGGCCTGAGGGCATTTTTTCTGATGAAAACAATAGAAAATTTTCAGAATGTCATATCCGTAATGGAGCCTTGGCTCTTGCGCCAGCGCCTCTTCAAGCCGCTTTGCCGCATCCCAGGCCTTTTCCTTTATCCAATAATCGGACATGGCCTGCCTGACAGTTTTCAAGGCATCCTGGTCCAAATCGTCGGCACAGCCCGGGCTGATTTTTTCGGCGTATGATAGGCTACTCAGGGACATTAAAATAATCAACAACGTTAAGAATAATCTTTTGCCATGTCTCATCATATTATTTAGCCCTAGCGGTTGTTAAATCTGTAAATTTCTCCGGATTTTTTCAAGGCGATTGCGTAGCATTTTCAATGACGCGGTCACATCGGCATCCTCATTCACGGTTTGGGGGCTTTTTTTGGTGATATTCAGAATTTGGGACTCATAATCATTCTCCGTACAGGAGGACTGTTGCGTATTTTCAACACTCATATCTTTCAGGACATTTTTAACCCCATGTTCCTTTAAATATTTCTGCGCGCCCTTGATAGTATAGCCATCCTCATGGAGTAAATTGCGGATAGCTTCAATGATTTCCACATCTTCCGGACGATAATAACGGCGGCCACCGCCTCTTTTCATGGGGGCTATCTGGCTGAATTTGCTTTCCCAGAAGCGCAGGACATGTTGCGGAACTCCCATAGAATTCGCGACTTCGCTTATGGTGCGAAATGCATTTGGAGATTTGACTGCCCGTGGTGTCATTATTGTAATCTTCCCCTATAACGCAAACCAAGCCCAATTTCAGCTGGATAGATTATACTCAGCTATTGCTCAGACCACTAACGCGGTTCTTCAAAACCTGAGAAGGTCTGAAAACCAGCACCCGGCGCGGCTCAATCGGAACTTCTTCCCCGGTTTTGGGGTTACGTCCAATACGGCCATCTTTCGAGCGGACAATAAAACTGCCGAAAGAAGAAATTTTTACATTGTCGCCTTCAACAAGATTCCTCGAAATCTCGTCCAGAACAGCCTCTACAAGTTCCGCAGACTCATTCCTGGACAGCCCCACTTCTTGATAAACCGCTTCGCTTAAATTGGCCCTTGTAACAGTTTTTCTGCTCATTTTTAAATCCTTTGGTGAAAACACAGTCTACTTCACACATAATTACCCGTCAATATCAAAGGGATGCCATACATAGCTCAGATACTGGGTAAAATGCTTTTTCTGATAAATTAAGCAATTATTATTTAAAAATGGTTTATTTTACCAGCGTATAATTAAGATGTCCCCGGAAAATCGATTATGTATGTCCGAGAGAACGGTTATATCAGACCGAGTGATTCGTTTTAATGTCATTTAATCTGGGGCCTGTGAAATCAAAGTTGAATAATATTACCACACCAACGACAATTAATTTCAAAACCTTATTGTAATTGGATAGGTATAATATAAGCTATAAACTAAAAATATAGTAATGCACTACTCTATAAACCAAAGGGATATAAGAATGAAACGCAGAAAATTCATTACATTAACTATTATCGGTCTGGTGTCACTGATAATATCACCTCACAAAAAAACTACCAAAATTCGTAATGGGTGGATATTACGAAAAGAGGATATTTAATTGAGGTTAGAAATTGACGATATAGGAAGCAGTGATGTTTTCGATTTTTGCATCATCGGGACTGGACCCGCAGGGATTTCATGTGCATTAGCCTTATCTAAAACAGGAAAAAAAATACTACTACTTGAAGGTGGTACAGATGAAATTACAGAAAAATCACAAGAAATTTACAAAGGCACAGTGATTGGTGACCCATATTTTGATCTTGATGTCACCAGATTACGCTATTTTGGTGGCTCATCTAATCACTGGGGTGGATGGTGTCGTACGCTTGATTCCGCCGATTTCAAGAAAAAGGGAAATTACGATACGGAATGGCCAATATCCCGGAAAGATCTGGATGTTCATTTGAAGAAAGCATTGTCCATTCTGGAAATACCGGATATTCCGGATGACCAGCCTATTGGTGACAGCGGCCTGAACAAGGTTAAATTTGTATATTCTCCGCTGGTAAGGTTCTTGGGAAAATACTTTGATCATATTGTTGCCCATAAAAATATTTTCCTCATTCTAAATGCAAATGTAACGTCACTTGAAACCAGTGGATCCCATATTACGAATGCCTATATTAAGGATTTTTCCGGTAAAGAAGCCACTATCAAGGCGCAATATTTTGTCCTGGCCACGGGCGGTATTGAGAATAGCCGGCTGTTATTATGGAGTAATGAATTGTCAAATGGGCAGGTTGTAAAAAAGGCGGCATCCCTGGGACGTTACTGGATGGAACACCCCCATTTCACCATAGGTACCGCTTTTATGGCCACCGACTCATTTGACAACTCAGAAAATTCCAAACGGTTATTCATATCCCCCACACTGTCGACAATGGTAAAAAACAATACTTTAAACTGTGGATTACGGCTGAATATTGATGAAAAAGAAGGCGCAAAAAAAATAATCAAAAGTATAGCCTGTGTTGCCCCTGATGTTGGACGCTGGGCGATGGGTTTGCTGAATAAAGATTTAATCTGCGGGTTTCAAATACGTGCTGCCTGGGAACAGGAACCTGTTGCATCCAACCATATCGCTCTGGGAAACGACAAAGATTCACTGGGCATCCCCCGAATAAATTTGCATTGGCGTAAGAATGAAACCGACCTCAGAACGGTTCGGGAAACAGCTCTGACTCTGGGTGAATATGTGGCAAAAAACAATATTGGCCGTATCCACCTTAATGACTGGGTATTTGGAGATGCCGATTACCCGGAAGATGATGAATGGGCGGGTAATCATCATCTTGGTGGTACAAGAATGGCTGCAGTAGCAGAAAAAGGAATAGTAGACAAAAACTGCAAGGTATTTGGTCAAAGCAATTTATATGTCGCCGGATCTTCTATATTTCCGRGTGGTGGTCATTGCAACCCTACCCTATCGATTGTTCAACTCGCCCTCAGACTGGGAACGCATTTGAGAAACGTAAGCTAAAAACACTTAAATATTTATAGGTGAGGTATGAAGATGGAAAGATATACTCGGAGATTAAAAAAATCTGCATTCTCTATGCGTGCAGAATATTATTAATGTTCCCGGACCGTTACCCTTTTCCCCCAAATAGATTTTGAAAGAAATGCCCGTCATCTTTCTGTATTTTTGAAATCTTCGCCAGCTTATGAAACTGTGCCCGTTTACAATGGCCAAAAAGAGCCCGCACAAAATCTTTTCTAATTCTTTGTATTTTTTGATTATTTTTAAGTTGCTGTTCCTCAGTCAGGGAGAATCTCTGCTCCACTTGTCTGCGGAAGCGCATTTCGTCACATAGACGGTCCAGAAAAGTATCGCTGCCCCAGCCCGAATTTACAAATATATTCACGCCACGTCCACACCGTACTTCCGGTGTCCAGCTAAAGGCATATTTTGGTTTCAACATTGCCAAATCTGCAAAAAATATATAATCCTCGCCCATATGACGGAAACTGGTTTGAAAGCGTGTTTCGGGATAACTGCTGAATTTATAAACGATGGTAGGCGGCAACAGGATATTACCTGAAAATAATATTCTATCAAACATATCGCCTAGAAATTCATATTTTTCATCAAGACCATCAATGGGTTTCATTTCATGGGATCTCAGGCGGGTTGGATATTTTATTTTTTGCTCTCTGTCAAAGGCACTGATATCCCGTCCAATATGGAATAAATTAGAAAAATAAAAATCATATCCCCTATTCAAAACATCTAATGCATTTTTAAGATGCACAGGCTCCCAAATATCATCCGAATCCAGAAAAGCGACATATTCTCTAGTTTGTGGCAAACTGTTCAACCCCGTGTTACGTGCCGCGCCCGGGCCTTGGTTCACTTGCTCGATAATTTTTAATTTTTCGGGATATTGTATCAACAGAGAAGCCAATTCCTCTTTTGCGGAGACGGGGGAACCATCATCAACAACAATAATGTCAAAATCATCAAAGTTCTGTTGGTTGAACACTGATTGAACAGCTTTGGTGATCAATCCTGTTTTTTTCTGAAAAAAGGGTATGATTACAGAAAGGATGCTATTCCCCATATATTTTCCCTTGTTAGGTCATGAATTTATAAAAACTATATTATAGAGTCTAATATAATTCAACCAAGCCTGGGCATTATTAAGGGAATCTACCACCTGATCAGGCAGGAACCCCAGGTAAATCCGCCGCCCATGGCCTCCAGAACGATAATATCACCCCGGGCGATTCGATTTTCTCTCACCATTTCATCAAGGGCCAGCGGAATGGACGCCGCCGATGTATTGGCGTGCTTATGGACCGTAACCGCAACTTTGGCCGGATCAATTTTAAGTTTGCGTATGGTGGCATCCAATATACGCTTGTTGGCCTGATGGGGAATCACCATATCAATATCGTCTGCGGTGAAATCATTATAGTCCAGCGCCTCTGTCACCACTGCGGCCAGTTTGGATACGGCATGACGAAAGACTTCCTTGCCCCGCATACGCAAAAACCCCGTGGACTGTGTTGAAGACACGCCCCCGTCCACATAAAGATAGTCATTATAGCGGCCATCCGAATGCAGGTGTGAAGATAAAATACCCTGATCCTTGTTGGTGCCACTGCCTGGCCCGGCGGAAAGTACGACGGCCCCTGCCCCGTCACCGAACAGGACACAGGTCGCGCGGTCTTCCCAATCCAGTATGCGGGAAAAAGTTTCCGCACCAATCACAAGCACGTGTTTCGCCTGCCCCGCCCGGATAAAATTATCCGCCGTTGCCAAGGCATAAATAAAGCCGGAACAGACGGCCTGCACATCAAAGGCCGCACCATTTTCCATGCCGAGGCCTGCCTGAACACGAGTCGCCGTGGACGGGAATGTCTGATCCGGTGTCGAGGTCGCCAATACAATCAGATCAATATCATTTGCGGTGAGCGACGCCGAGGCCAAAGCCCTTTTCCCGGCTTTGATTGCCAGATCAGATGTCAATTCGCCTTCTGCGGCGATATGGCGTTGATGAATGCCGGTGCGTGCGATAATCCACTCATCAGTGGTATCAACAATATCTTCCATTTGCTTATTGGTAATTATTTTTTCAGGAAGATAGGATCCACAGCCAGAAACAACCGAACGAAAACTGGTCATACGGCCTTTTCCTCAATTTCCGCTTCGCCATGATTTTCAAACCGCTGAAGATCTTTGGTAATTCTTCCGGCAAGGTCGTTTGATGCCATATCAGCAGCCACACCGATAGCACTGGCAAACCCGGATGCTGAGGCGCTGCCATGACTTTTGATAACCAATCCGTTAACTCCCATAAATACGGCGCCATTATGATTATTCGGGTCCAGGTGGTCCTTAAGAGCCATCAACGCCGGTTTGGCAAACAGAAAACCGATTTTCGACATCAGGGAATCTGAAAGAGCCTCCTTCAACATTCCGGCAATCATCCGCGCGGTACCTTCTGCGGTTTTCAGGGCGACATTTCCGGTAAAGCCATCGGTAACAACCACATCAACTTCGCCGTTGGCAAGGCCGTGGCCCTCGGTAAAACCAACATAATCCATCGGCAGGTTGGCATCGCGCAACATACGGTCTGCATTCTTGATGACCTCATTGCCCTTCAGTTCTTCAACACCCACATTAAGCAGGGCCACAGAAGGATTGGAAAGCCCCAGAACCGTCCGGGCGAATGCCGCGCCCATGATGGCAAACTGCACAAGGTTATTTTCACTGCATTCCACATTTGCCCCAAGATCAAGCATAATGCTCTCACCACAGGATGTGGGCAGCAATGAGGCCAGCGCCGGTCTGTCAATACCGGGCATTGTCCGTAACATAAATTTCGCCATGGCCATTAAGGCACCGGTATTCCCGGCAGAAACAGCCGCGCAGGCATTGCCGTCTTTCACCGCCTTTATCGCCAGCCCCATACTGGATTCACGTCCCCGCCGCAAGGCCTGACCCGCCTTTTCCTCTGCGGTAACTATTTTATCGGTATGATGAATTTCACAGCTCTCCTTCAGGAGAGGATATTTGGTCACCAGAGGCGCAATCCGTGCCTCATCGCCGAATATCAGAAATCTGACATCAGGCAATCTTTCACGGGCAATGCTTGCCCCCTCTATGACAACTTCAGGGCCGACGTCACCACCCATAGCATCCAGGGAAATTATATATTCATGCGTCAAGGCAACTCTTCAATCTGATTTGTGGGGTCTGGCCCTAAACCTGTTGTGATCCATTTATAGCCGATAGTTAATTCTGTTTGTGTCCGGCATTGGATGACAATACTGGATAATACATTATCTTCAAGTCTTATGTTTTAAACTTTTCAGGGCCGCAAAAGGATTCTTCTTTTCCTTCTTCGAAATCAAGTCTTCCCCGGTAATAATTTTTTGCCCCAACTCTTCACCGGTGGCCCCCTTTTTCCTGGGATAGGGATTAATCTCAAGAGATAAATATTGTGCTATTATTTCACCGACATCAATTATATTTGATACCAGAAATTCGCTGTCTTCTTCATCGGGGCTGAAATCAATCTGAGAAGTTTCCTTGCGGCGTTGCCGCTCAGGCTGTAATAAACTCAAGCTGAATTTTCTCGTGATTTTATCTGTCACAGGGTCAAGGGAAATGCCGCATGCCTGTACAATGCCTGCGTTAAATGTTGCCTCCAGCTTAAAAGCCCCTTTTCTGGCAGCGGCAATCCTGCATTTGACATCCAGGTCATCCAGCCCCAATATGGAATAGCGTCTGGCAAGTGCATGTCTTTCCTCGTCTGTTGCCTGAAATTTAAAATAACGTCCCTTTGTCCCCAGGCCGGTCACATCAACCGGCCGGGAAAACTCGGGTTTTGATTCCGCTAATACATCATCTTTATCGTTTTTTGGAGCCATTTAACGCACTTCTTTAAAAATTAATCCGGTCAAAATAAAATCTTCATCCGTCTGCTTTTCGAGACATTTTACCTGACGCACAACATAAGATGTAAAATGATCCAATATTGCCTGCTCAGGCATTTGTTGCCGGTAAATATTCTTTATCAGCACAGGTTTAAAGCTTTCCGCCATATCATCGGACCGGGTTGCCCCGGCATATGCCGCCAGCCGTCCGTTATAGGCTTCGGCCATGATCTTGATTTTTTTGCCAACACTCATGTCCCCCACTCCCATCTCCCGCAGTGACATATCCATATTATCAAACAACACTTCCTGCAAATAGCGAATCAACAGAGCCACTTGTTTGCTCTCCTCATGAGATTCAAGCCTGTCAACCACCAGCGCAAGATGAAGGATGATGAGGTCAAACCGGCCATCAACTGTATCGGCAACGCCCCAGTCTGAATAAAAGTGCGGCATACGGGCCTGTGATACTATTTTTGTGAATAGCATATAAGCGGCCTGTTTAATTTTTTTATTTTGCCTTGAAAATATCATATAATGGTCATATCCCTATTTAAAAAATATTGACTAGCCGGATGACAGGTGCCACTTTGTGCTGTTATTTTGCGTTTGGTACCATGCTGCAGCATATTCTGCAATTAGAACTGGACTTATTTCAGTATAGACGGGCATAATTATTACGATGAAAAGCACAACAAAAACTATCCTCATTGTCACGATGACTATTTTGGCCCTTAGCGCCTGTACCTCACGAAAATTTATCCGGGGGTATATGGCCGATGAAAAAGTTGTAAGTTCCATAAGGCCCCAGGTTGACACCCATGATTCAGTGAAGGAAATGTTGGGCAGTCCGTCTTCTGTTGCAACTTTTGACAATGACAACTGGTATTATTATTCCAAAAAATCGGAAAGTCTGGCCTTTTTCAAGGAAAATATTACAGAATTGAATATTATTGCTGTTCGTTTTGACAGCGATGGTTATGTCACCATAGTGGACCGTTATACGCTGGATGATTTCAATAATATTGAGCCGGTTGGTAAAACAACCCCGACCCATGGACGGGAATTAAGCTTCATTCAGGAACTGTTCGGAAACATCGGCAGATTTGGCGCCGGTGGCCCGTCAAATGTCCAGCCCGGCAACTAGCCTCAGGCCGCTTTATCCCAGCAGGCTATGGCCCTGAGCGCGTTTCATGTTGTTCAAAAGAACAACGGGAACAAAATGAAAGATGGTGCGGCCGAGAAGACTCGAACTTCCACGGGATATTATCCCACAGCGACCTCAACGCTGCGCGTCTACCAATTCCGCCACGGCCGCACAATAGACTGACGGTGAAGTAACAAACCATGGCCCGGATAGCAAGGATAAATGCTGTCAGAGTTAAATATTTTCACCAATATGAATGCCGCATTCGGTTTTGTTCTGGCCAGACCAGCGGCCCATGCGCCGGTCCTGCCCCGCTTCCACCCGTATGGTGCAGGGCATACAACCAATGGAAGGATAGCCCTGTGCAATCAGGGGGTGCTTTGGCAGACCCTTGTTTTCAATGATCCGGTCAAGCTCTTCCTGGTTCCAGTGGGCCAGTGGATTGATCTTGATTTTGGAACCATCCTGCTCGATCAGCGGAATATTGCCCCGATCCGTGGTTTGAAATCTTTTGCGGCCCGTGATCCAGGCACCATATTCATTCATGGCCAGCGCCAGTGGCCGCACCTTGCGCAGATCACAACAGGCATCGGTATCTCTTGTCCAGAGAAGACCGTTTTTATCCTCAGCCGCGATATTTTCCGCGTCCGGATTCACCGTGATAATATTGCTCAGGCCCAACTGTTCAGCAACCTGATCACGATACCGTATAGTTTCGCCGAATAATTTCCGGGTATTGAGGAAGATAACCGGGACCGCTGGATTAACCTGTGCCACCATATCCAGAAGTACAATTGATTCAGCACCAAAAGAAGACACAAGGGCAATATTGTCCCTGAATTCCTTATTAATCATTACGTCCAGCAAATCAAAACTATTCAAATCACCATAATCCGCCATCAGGGAGGCATAATCCCTTTTCAACAGGCTGCCGTCAGTTTTTCGCTGTGCCACTGCCATATCCACACCTTTTCTCACTATTCAACAGTAATTTAGGGATGATAAAGCAATAAATCAAGATTTGTATGTATATTTTTTTATACTACATTAAAAAATATGTTAATTATCAATGTCAGGACCGTTGATAGTCTTTAACGCTTTTGGTAATATTTACCGCCACATTTTCCCCCATGACCACAATTTCCCCCTTGGCGATCATTTCACCATTGGCATAGATTTTTACCGGTTGGTCCTGTGCCCCGGTCAGTTCAATGACGGCACCGCGGCCCAGCTTCAATAACTGATGTATTGGCATCATGCTTTGACCGAGTACAACAGTCAGTTCCACTTCCACATCATCAATTGCCTGTGACATTTTATATTTTTGTCCTTAATCTGAGTCTTGAAACCGGATATACTTCAGAACTATGAAATAGCATAGTTACTATTTAGTTAACAGGGAAAGCATGGCACAAGCAGAAAAAACTACCCAATCACTGGAATGGAAATTCACCAATGGCCTGATAGCTTACGGGGATGCCATGAAATTTATGGAATCCCGGGTTGCGGATATTCATGATGGTACGGCGGCTGAACTTGTCTGGTTTCTGGAACATCCGCCGCTTTACACAGCGGGAACTTCTGCTGATCTGGCAGATCTGGTTTCCCCGGATCGCTTCCCGGTCTATCAGACCGGCAGAGGCGGACAATATACCTATCACGGGCCTGGACAACGGGTCGTTTATGTTATGCTTGACTTGACAAAGCACGGGCGCGATGTAAGGAAATATGTCTTTCAACTGGAACAATGGATCATAAATACTCTGGCGGAATTTAAGGTGATTGCCGAAAGACGGACAGGCCGCATCGGGGTCTGGGTCACGCGGGAAGACGGGCGTGAAGAAAAAATTGCTGCCATCGGGGTTCGGGTCCGAAAATGGGTCAGCTTTCATGGCATCTGTCTTAATGTGGCACCTGAACTTGAGCATTATAGCGGTATCGTTCCCTGCGGTATTGCCAGCCACGGGGTAACATCATTGGCTGACCTTGGTCTTTCTGTGACCATGGGGGATGTGGATGCGATGCTTGAATATAAATGGGCGGAAATATTTGGAAAATGACAGTTGGAAAATGACAGGGAGAATTCTTTTAATATTGCTTGCTTCAATGGTTTTTGGTTGTTCTCCGCCGGTGGATACGGAGCTTGCTGAACTGGCGGCAAGACAGTTCCATGAAAGCTATAACAGGGGTAATTTCACAACTATTTATGCCAATGCCAGCCCTGTTTTCCAGGATTTTGTCTCAGAGAATAAATTTATCCGGCTGCTAAGGAAACTTCACACCCGGCTTGGCAAACATAAAAACTCAACGCTAATCAACTGGTCCGCCAAATCCAGCACTCGGGGCGGCGTATTAATCACCCTGGTTTATGATGCAGTATATGACAGTGATGACAGGACCCAGGCAAGTTTTACCTTCAGGATCAACAACGGACTGGCCAGACTTTATAACTTTAATGTATCGTCACAGCTATTGCGTAAATAACGTAGCAGCCTGACAAAGCCGCAAACCTGTCCAACTAAGTGGAGCCAGCTCTCACTGGTAATACCCTCATTTTTAGAGGGCAGAAATAACCAGCAATTATTAATATTTTGACGATGATATTCTTTCTTTTATCGGATATGAGCAAAAAGAATTGGCATTTCAAAATTTTCGTCTTTTATTGATGTAATTGTAAATTCATTAAAATACTTCCCAATCAATTTTGCCAGAGTATTACGATTAAATTTGACAACATGTGAAGGTTCATCAATCGGACCAAGACAATTATCAGGCACAAACAGAAAACACTGTCCTCCAGATTTCATAACGCGTTTTATTTCGCTCAGAAACTCTCCCCTCTTAATAATATGTTCAAGAATTTGCGAAGCAATAACAACATCAAAACAGTTATCCTGATATCTAATTTCGGGTAAAAAAGATTTGATCATGGAAATACCAAGCTTTTCCAAACGTTCCACACAAAGGTCTGAAATTTCAGTTCCCTGAAGGTTTTCATATCCATTTTCTTTGAGATACCTTAATATGGACCCCGTACCACAAGCAATATCAAGAACCCTGTCTGTTTTCCGGGTTTTCTCTTTCACTAATTTATTCTTTGTCGGCCAAATTCTCTTGGCAGAGTCCCACTCCCTTGCATAAATTTCATCCCAATATTCATCGCTATTTACATCGACACCAATATTTATAATCTTATGATAAAATAGGGGGAAATGATCTGAAATGAAATTTTTAATTCTCCATGGTATCATGGGAAATCTCCACGAGTTAATTGTTAGTTTTAGCTACTTTTCTTAAGGAACAGTTGGTTCTTCAAAAATTGCAGAACTGACTGTTCAGCAGAAATCGGCTTGCCTGCCAGCCACCATAAAATTAGTATAAATAATATATATAAAACTGCTCCAAATATAATCTTGGCAATTAAGACAATCCAGCCCTCAATCGTCCACATATTAGAAATATTTACCAGAGCGATAAACATGCCTGTTCCCGCTAATACGGGTCGCCAGACAACTTTTATTATTTTACTAAAATCAACCTGACATCTGTGAACCACCAAAAAACTAATGGCAAAAAACATAATTATACCAATCAACCCTCTTGAATAGGCCACCCCCAAAAGTCCTGCCACATAATAAGCCGGATACAACATCACAAGGATAACAATTGCTTGGATCCAGAGCAAATAAGCCGTGTATTTAATATTCCCTGTAATAGTGAGCAGGCCGACGGAAATACCATACATTGTGTTACTCATAGCAAAAAAAACCAACCCCTGGATTAAGGGAACAATTGGCAACCATTTATCCCCGCCACCCAGGAAAATAGGAATTAACTCTTCCGCAACAGCCCCAAAGCCCAAAGCGATCGGCACCGCAACAAGGGTCATCATGGAAAGGGCCTTCAAATAGGCCGCAATAAGTCGATCATGATCATGTTTGATTTTAACCAGACCGGGGATTAATGCCCTGGTAAAAGGCTGTTGAATCTCCGAGATACTCATGAAGGAAAGTTCAGTACTCCACTTGTAATATCCTATTTTTGTCGGCGTTGCCAAAACTGCAAGAATAAGCATATCGCCCTGCGTGCTGATATATTCTGCAATATTGCGCACCAGAACCCATTGGGAAAATCCCCATATATCCTTTATCTTTGCAAAAGAAAATTTTGGGCGAAAACTTACAACAAGATAACTTGCCATGACAATAATAAGGTTACTTAAAACTGTTCCCACAACCAAAGCCATATATGACCGATAATAGAAAGCCAGACCGATAGTGACAAAAGTGGAAATTATTTTCGGGGCGACGTTATATATAAAATCCTTTGAAAATTTCATATCTTTCTGAAGTTTGACTGTGCCAATATTTTCAAACCCCCTGATCAAAGTACCAGCGGCTAAAATCTGACAAATTAGTTCCAGTCTGATGTCACCGTAAGCTTGAGCAATCAATGGCGAAAGGGCGCCAAGAAGGCCGGCAATAACCACGGATTGCAGCAGACGAATTGTCCAGGCGGTATGAAAATGATCGTCGGTTGCTTTATTATTTTGAATCAAGGCCCAATTAACACCAAATTCAAATAACAATGAAACAAAGCCGAATATGACAAGTGCCATTGCCACAAGCCCGAAGTCTTCCGGCACCAATAATCTCGCCAGAACCGCAGAACTCATAAAGCCCAGCCCCCTGATACACCATCGCATGGCAACATACCATTTGGTGCCTTTTAAGACTTCTGCCGATAAAGAACCGGTGTTTTCCTCTGGTGACATCAATTTATCTTTTTCCAATATCCAGCGCCATAAAACCATTAAGGAATATTTCAACCGCCAGGTCCGCAAATTGCTCCTGATTGATCGGGCCGTCTTTCCTGAACCAGATATAGGTCCAGTTTATCATGCCAAGAAATGCCATTGTGACCGGCTTTTGATAGTCTTTTTCCTTGTCGAGGGCCGGGTTAAGCTCCAGAATGAGGCTAACCACGCTGTTCACCACCTGATCCTGCAAATTCATAATTTCCGCGCGCAAATGGTCCGGCAAACATCCCCGGTCATTGAGCAAAATCACATGCTTTGATCCGGCATCAACATAGATTTTCATAAAATTCCGGGCCAGAGTTCGGAATTTCTGCTTGGGACTGCCCGTGCTCGCCAATGCTGCTTCGGCCATTATGAGCAATTCTGTCACATGCAATCGCATAATGTCATACAAAATGGCTTCCTTGGACGGATAATAATGATAAAGCCATGACTTTGAGGCGTTACACGCCGCAGCCAGTTCCGAAATAGATGATCGGGCATACCCCTTGTCGGCGAATAATTCAGCGGCTTTATTCAGGATATTCAGGCGTCGTTCACCGTAATCCTCTGCTTGTTTTCTGGCCATATTTTAACGCATTCTTTTTTATAGATTAAATAACCGCCACATCTTATATATTATTGATGGAAAGGTCAAAATATTGACCGGGCATCCGGTAAATATAAAAATTACAGAAAAATTACAGAAAAATTACAGGAATGAATAATGACAACAGGCGTTGGTGGATCAAGCACAGAAGAAGAACTTGGTCGACTGGTCCATATGACAACCAATATTTCCCCTATTGGATTGACGGAATATACCGCCCGCATGAAGCAGGCGCAAAAACTGATGCGGGACAAAAGCATCGCCGCCATCTATATCAACGCGGGAACCAACCTCGCCTATTTCACCGGCACCGTCTGGCATCCCAGCGAACGCATGGTCGGGGCCGTCATTCCGGCGGACGGGGAGATAGAATATATATCCCCCGTGTTTGAAGTCGGCACGCTGGAACAATATATGGGTATCAAAGGAAAGGTCCACGGATGGGAAGAGCATGAAACACCCTACGGCCTGTTCCGGGAAATGCTAAATACCAGAGGTCTGACAGCGGGTAAAATCGCTCTGGATGAATCCTGCCCCTTTTTCATCAGCAACGGCATCGCCCTTGCCGCGCCGGAATTTGATTATGTCAACGCTGACCGTATCACCGTTCCCTGCCGTCAGATCAAATCCGCCCATGAGATTGCCATCATGCAGCGGGCCAAGGATATGACATTGGAAGTTCACAAGGCCGCCGCCCGTATCCTGCGCCCCGGTATCACGGCACCGGAAGTTGAAGAATTCATCCATGCCGCCCACATGAAAGTCGGCGCCCCTGCCGGGTCCTATTTTGTGATCGTGCTTTTCGGAAAGGATACTGCCTACCCTCACGGGGTTAAAAACCCGAAGGCTCTGGAAGAAAATGACATGGTACTGATCGACACCGGCTGCCAACTCCACGGTTATATTTCCGACATCACCCGCACCTATGTTTTCGGCGAGCCAACGGCACGCCAACGGCATATCTGGAATATTGAAAAGGCCACACAGGCGGCGGCTTTCGATCAAGCGCAAGTGGGGTCGAGATGCGGCGACGTGGACCTTGCGGCGCGGGCGTGTCTTGAAACATATCAGCTCGGCCCGGATTATAAACTGCCCGGCCTGCCCCACAGAACCGGTCACGGCATTGGCATGGATATTCACGAATGGCCCTATCTTAATTCCGGCGACGATACCACCCTCGCCCCCGGCATGTGTTTTTCCAATGAGCCGATGATATGTATTCCCGGTGAATTCGGCGTGCGACTGGAAGACCACTTCTACATGACAGAAAACGGCCCCAAATGGTTCACAGAACCCAGCCATAGCATCGACGACCCTTTTGGATATGAAAAGTGATGGTGCCACCTCACTTTAGCCGCAGCCTTAAGTACGAATGCATCTACCTCAAGGATATGACGGATGGTTTTGTCGCTCAAAAAGAAATTGGCGACTGGATCAACTTTTATAACCGCATTCGCCCCCATTCTTCCCTTGACGGACGGACACCGCATGAGGTTTACTCAAAAGCACAGGGGATGGGAATTCCCCCTCCCCTGTGAAACAGAAACTGGCAGCATAAATGACAACAGGATACACCTTAACCTTGCTGCCAAACTGTTCAGACAATCAGGACCACCTCAAAATGAATATTCCTTCAACGAACGAGAAAGAAAGAAATATGAAAGAAATAACAAAAATAAATCACATTGGATTGAGAGTGTGCGAACTCAAAATTTCTCAGGTATTTTATGAAAAACTTGGTTTCGACTTTATCGAAGGACCGATTGGGCCTGAACCCGTAGCGGTAATGTTACACCCTTCTGGCATAAATATTAATTTCATTCTTAATGCATCAGCCAATGCGTCTAAAAAAAATATATTAATGGATGTTAAAGAAAAGCATGCCGGATATACACATATTGCATTGGAGATAACAGATCCAATCGCTGTACAAAAACAGCTCGAAACTCTTGATATAACAATCACGGAGACAGTTGAACTACCTAGCGGGGCATTTTTCTTTTTTATAAGAGACCCTGACGGAAATGTAATCGAGTTCCATAAACCCGCTTAAATGTAATTAACAAAAATGCGTGACAAGCTGAAATAAAGTTACTAGACTCGATTCACAATAGCAGATAATTAACCGGGCGCATTTATTTCTACGGCCTGATTTTAAACTGTTTTCAAATTGATGTTTGCCAAGGCCCCTACATTCTTCGCGATCATGTTTTGCAGGCCGTTATTCCG
>NVTJ01000031.1 GCA_002401545.1 Alphaproteobacteria bacterium | reverse complement strand
ATATAGCAAAATTTACCCCCGGATTTTCCTATGATGATGAGTTTGGCCGGACCGCCAGTGATCGCCCGGTTATCCGTGGCCAGGCGACAATATTGGGGGCATCGGGGGTTTCAACCTTTGTTGACGGTGTTCTGATTGGCGGAACTTTACTGGATTATGATATTAATGATGTGGAACGTATTGAGGTGATTAAAGGCCCGCAATCGGCGCTTTATGGTCGTAATACCTATTCCGGGGCTATCAATATTATCACCAAATCCCCCACTGACGAACTGTCTGGTAGTGTCAAGGTTGAAGCAGCTGAATTTGATCAGTATGAAATCAGCGGATCAATACGCGGACCTATTACCGACACACTTTCCGGCAGTCTGACCGCCCGTTATTATGAGCGCGGCGGGACATTCACCAATATTTTTGATAATAGCGAAGTTGGGCAGCAGGAATCGGAATCCATATCCGGTGTGCTGTATTTCCAGCCTAATGAGAAGCTGGACATCCGCGCCCGGGTACGTTACTCGCGGCTTCATGATGACCAGTTGCGTCTGTTTAGCACTGCGCCCGCAGACAATAATTGTTTCGGGCCGGATATTGGCGGGGTTTATCTGGGTAATTTCCGTTATTTCTGTGGCGAGATCGTCGAACAGGATATTAATATTGATGACGTGAGGCTGCTGGATGAGAAGGGATTTGATGATTCTGATACCTGGGAGACCAGTGTCTCGGTGGATTATGAAGTCAGCGAACAGGTGACCCTTACCTGGATCAACGGCTATAATAAATCCAGTTCTGAAAGCAAATTTGATTTTGCCGCCAATCCGGGATCACTCAGTCCTTTTGCGGTTAACTTCGGCGTGTTTCCTGCCGGGCCACCACCTGTCACGGGAACCGTTTTTCTTATAGCCGGGCCGGTGGCTGATTTTGCTTCGGTCGGGGTTGTTGACAGTTGGGATTATTCCACGGAATTCCGGGTGGCTTACGAGGGTGAAAGATTTTCGGCCTTACTGGGGGGTTATTATTTTGACAGCAACAGCGACAGCGTGGGGACACGCGAAGCGCCGTTGGCAGCAGCAGCCATTATAGAAGAAAGCTTTAATGCACAAGTCGCCCGTCAAGAAGCGTTCTGTGGCACTTCATGCGCCTTTGCATTGCAAGTAGCCGGCGAAAGTCTGGATGAGCTTGTCATGACGGCGGACCGCACACGCCGTGTGGGCGAACGGGATAACATTGCGGCCTTTGGTTTGCTGGAAGGGGATGTTACCGAAAAACTGACCGTTACGGCTGAAGTGCGTTTCGCCAGAGAGCGGGTGACCTCTACCACATTTACGGAGGAGGCGATTTATGATTATCTGGGAACTTTTATCGGTCTTGATCATGATCGTGACGGGGTGCCGGATGCTCTGGTCAATACGGGTGTTCGTAAATCCACATTCAATTCCACTACGCCGCGCTTTACCGTCAAATTTGCTGCAGCGGATAATATCAATCTTTACGGGGTGGCGGCGCGGGGCACCAAGCCTGGTGGTTTCAATAATATTGAACTTGAGACCATTGATCTTGATACCTTTGAAGAAGAATCCGTATGGAGCTTTGAAGCCGGGGCCAAGACATCATTCTTAAATGGCCGGTTTGTCTTTAATCTGGCACTCTATCACAATACCATTAACGGTTATCAGTTGACCCAGTCTATTGTGATCCCGTCACTCAATGAAACCACGACCGCCATTAACAATGCGGGCAAGGTGCGGGTGAAAGGTGTTGAGGCCGAGGTCGTCATTGCGCCGGAAGCCATTCCGGGCCTGATCATAACGGCAAATTATGCTTTGGCGGATTCCAGCTTTCTGGAGGGCACTGACATTAACGAAGGTAAACTGATTGATGTTCAGGACGATGGCCGGGTTAATTGCTCCACCGGTACCGTTGACGGACTGCCCTGTCAAACCACGGGGGATAATGTAACCCCGGGTTCCATCGTCGGCAGGGCATTGCCCCGTGCGCCCAAGCATATGTTCAATATCGCGGCCAATTATACCAGGGCAATCAGTGATGACTGGTCACTGGTTCTCAACGCGAGCCTGTCTCATGAGAGCAAGAAATTTGTTCAGGTTCATAATCTGGCTTTCACCGGGTCGGCGACCCTTGTCAATGCCAGTATCGGCGTTGAGAATGATAATATCCGTCTGGTTGCCTGGGTCAAGAACCTGACGGATGAGGATTCAGCCGTGGCCGCTATTCGCTTTGCAGAACCAACCGAGTCATTCCAGCGGAATTTCCTGGGCACTCCCCGGGTAGGCCGCCAATTTGGCTTTACCGGAACCTATAAGTTCTAGGGGAATATAGATATTGGAAAAGGAGGGAGAATGCTCCCTCCTTTTTTCTAACCAACATATTTAAGGATAAAAGGATGACCCGCAGTTTCACCATCATATTACTGGCGCTGTTCATGATACCGGGGATGAGTTTTGCAGCGGACGATACAGATGTCCGCACTGTCCTGACTGACTATCATATGGCCCTGACCATGGGCGATATTCAAAAGATTGAGACATATGTGGTCACGGATGGGCGTTTTGCCATGCTGGAGGGCAAGCATAGCAATTGGGGCTGGGCGGATTACCGGGATAACCACTTAACGCCGGAACTGACGGATCTCGCCAAGGTTGATTTTCGTCTGGAATTCAAAGCGGTGCATCAGTCCGGTGATATGGCTTACGCGAGTTTTCTGTTCTTTCTGTCGCCAAAGGGCGATGCGTCCAAAAATTTCGGCAGTGGACGGGCCACGGCGGTGCTGGTGCGCGGCCCCAAAGGCTGGCTGATACAGCATTTACATACATCATAGGCTTTTAATTAGGAAAAATCATGAATAAGAAGTATCTCATTGGGGCGGTGGCCTTGTTGCTAACGGCCTGTACCCAAGGTTCCGCCATACAGGATATGGTGCCTGTGGCCCCCGCTATTACGTTGGTAGACGGCAAATATATCATGCCAGAAGCGCTCACCAGTTTTTCTGATTATATTCTGGTGGAAACCCAGATGGGGGATGTGGCTCCGCGCATTGTTGATATGGATTATATGGTGAATGACCTTGCGGGGTATGATGTGATTTTCGTGGGGGAAGCCCACGGTCATGCGGCCAGTCATTATGTGCAGTCACTGGTGTTCAGTGGCCTGTATGCCAAATATAACAACATCGCCTTGTCCATGGAGCAGTTTGAGCGCAGTGCCCAGCCGGTCGTAGATCAGTATCTGGCCGGTGAGATTGGTGAAGAAACCTTGATTCATGATGGCAAAGCCTGGGATCATTACCGGTCAAGCTATCGGCCAATGGTTGAATTTGCCCGGCGTAAAGGGCTTGCCGTTATTGCCGCCGAAGTGCCGGGCAACATGGTCAGTTGTGTCGGAGAAGAGGGGCCTGCATTTCTGGACCGCCTGACCGGTGAGCCAAGGAAGTGGATTGCGGAGGAACTCCATACACAGGACGGGCCCTATAAGGACCGCTATCTTTCTTTTCTGGCAGAGACAGCCGGGCACCGGGTTGAGGGCGCGGGTATGACAGAAGAAGAAAAAACGATCAAACGTTTCCGCCGCTTTGCCGCTCAGGTAAGCCGGGACGATACCATGGCCGAGAGCATATACAATCATATGCAGGCCAATCCGGGCCGTAAGATCATGCATATTAACGGCAGTTTTCATTCGGCAGCTTTGCTGGGTACGGTGGAGCGCCTGAAAATGCGTTCCCCCAAGCTGAAACTTGCGAATATACACCCCATAATGGTTGATGATCCGGAAAGCCCGAGTTTTGACGCGAGCCTGGTGGGCGAGGGACAGTATCTTCTACTGATTTATCCGACACCAAAAAGATTTGTTAAAATGTCAAATATAGCTGCATTTATCAAGCGGACCAAAGATAAGATTGATGAAAACCGCTGCGCTTATTAAATGAAATCTGCTTAAACTAAAAAGGCCCGTACAACGAATACGGGCCTTTCTTATGGCTTTTTTTTTGGGGGGCGGGAAGGTTATTTACCTTTGATTTCCCGGCGGTGCCAGTCCCAAATCGCCCGTCCGATATTGTGGGGGTGATCTTCCTGAAGGAAATGTGACGCGACGCCGACAAAATGTGTTTCCAGATGGGGGAAGCGTTCTATGAAGCGCTCAATATTACCGGGGGGAATAATCGCGCCCGGATCACCATAAATCAACAATTTTGGCATATCGCTTTTTTCAAACCAGGCAGTGTAATTCCTGATCATGTCCTTGATATCCTCCGGACCATCGTCAAAGGGGACCTCCTGTGGCCAGACATAGACCGGCAGACGGGACTGAACCGTGGGGAAGGGGGCGCGGTAGGCATTCATTTCGGTCTCGGTCAACTTTCGCTTGACCGACATGGGCAATATCTTTTCGACAAAAACATTATCTTCCATAACCGCTTTTTTTCCTTTGACCGGATCACGCAGCATGGCAAACATGCCAAAGGGATGGCGTTCAAATTGTTCGGGGAAAGGCAGCAGGGCTTCCATAAAAGCGATGCCGGCAATATTATCAGGATGGCGTACCGCATAATGGAAACCAAGCCCGGACCCCCAGTCATGAACAACCAATGTTATATTTTTAAGGCCCAGTTTTTCAATAAAAGCGTCCAGATAGCGGGCGTGATCTTCGAACCGGTAGGGGATGTCAGGCTTATCCGACTTGCCCATGCCAATGAGATCCGGGGCGATCAGCCGGCCAGAGCCCTTGAGATGGGGGATCACATTGCGCCAGAGATAGCTGGACGTGGGGTTGCCATGCAGGAACAGGATGGGGTCACCTTCCCCTTCGTCCACATAATGCATCTTTGATCCCAGAACCTCCACATAATGAGATTCAAAGGGAAATTCGTCTGAAATAGTGGCACTGGGCGGGGCGGGCCTTTCGTGCTGTGGGGGGCGTTCCTGAGCCATTACATTAATTCCTCCGAATAACAGAAAAAGCGCACATGCTGCGCCAAGGGGTCTTGTCATGGTTTTCTCCCATTTGATTAATCCCGGTTCATTCCGGCAGAATGAACAGACTATAGTATTAATGTTATAATAATAGGACTAATTTGCGCAGAGATGCAAGTTTTTCCTCAGGCCGCCTGTCATGTTTACACGCCCGATTTTCCGCAAGGCCTTAAATCTCCAGCCCTTTTTTGATAATTTTATTATGAATATTATCTTTTGTTGCGGAATCACCACCGCCAAAAACAAAGACACCTGATGAAAATGTTGTGCCGAAAGTCCGTGCCAGAGACAGGGTCTGCCCCAGGCCTGAGAAAAATTCCTCGTCCGTGAGCGGGGAGAGGGGATGGATGAAGGTACTCCATACAATATGCTGGGCAATGGCGTAACGGGCATCAAGGGCGGATTCAAAATTTGCCTGCATGATCCGGTATAATTGCGCCTTATCCATTTTGTCTGTTTTGGCAACACCTGTTACCATGCGCATACGGTCGGCTTTTGTATCTGTAATGATCTGGACGGAGTGGCCTTCAAATTTGATTTTCCAGTTTCCTGCCCGCCCGCCCGGGTTGGGATCAATGCGTTNAATCAGTACCAGCAGTTTGGCATTTGTCATTTTACGGGCGTACTGGTCCGCGCCGTTGTTATTCTGAGTGTTTTCCTGTTCGCCAGTTTCTTCCTGATTGGCATAGCCGGTCAGGATTGTACCCCCCATCATTACTATGAGGAAAGAGATAAATATGCCGGTTTTTTTCATAATGTCACCCTCTGTCAGAAATATGCATAACATCTGTGGTAATTACTGGATTTTATAGTAATGCTATTATCATGAAACCTGTAATAGTTTTTTGATAAACGGAGACGGGCGCTGGCGCGGTGTGGTTTAAAGCCGCCGATCAGAATGGTGACGGGGCATTATCAATGGCCGAATTTCGCACCGCCCGCATGATGCGTTAGTCCATACCAAAGATCATCATGTAAATCACAATGGTGATGCAGATGGGGGCGATATATCTTGTGCTGAATTGCCAGATGCGGAATCCCCTGCTTTTCAGGGGATAGCCAATTTGATCGCTGATCATCTTGCGGCCCATGGCCCAGCCGACAAACAGCGCCAGCAGCAAGGCATTGATCGGCAGCATGATATTGGCCACAATGAAATCCATAATCCCGAACAGATTCTTGTCTGCCAGTGCGCCAATGAAGCTGAGCGGCTTGAAATCAGAAAGAACATTGAAGGATAACAGCACAATCAGTCCGACAGCCCATGTTCCGGTCCCCGCAGCCCATGATGTCAGTCGCCGGGACATTCCCCTGTCTTCGAACCAGGCAATGACAGGTTCCAGCATGGCCAGTGACGAGGTAAAGGCGGCAAAGGTCAGCAGCAGGAAAAACATAAAGCCGAAAATCATGCCGCCCGGCATTTGACCAAAGGCGATGGGTAGCGTGGCAAAAATAAGTCCCGGGCCTTCGCCGGGCGTCAAACCATACTGGAATACGATGGGGAAGATCATGAAACCGGCAAGCAGGGCGACGATGGTATCGGCCACAGCAATGATGGCGGCGGCCTTTGGCAGGGAAACATTATCCGGCAGGTACGCACCGTAAGTGATCAGGGCACCAACCCCGATGGCGAGGGAAAATAGTGCCTGACCCAGAGCTATCAGAACTGTATGTGCCGTAATCCGGGAAAAATCCGGGCTGAACAGGAAATTAAAGGCTTTGATGCCTTCGCCGGTGAACATGGCGTAAGTGGACAGAATGGCCAGCAGGATGAATAATCCCGGCATCATGATTTTAACTGTCGATTCCAGTCCGGCCTTAACGCCAAGGGAAACAACTATAATCACGGAAAGCATGTAAACGGTATGCCAAAGTGTCAGGCGCGGCCAGCTTGCCAGCAACCCTTCAAACAGGGTGCCTGATTCTGCAGCATTAATATTGGCAAAACTGCCCGAGAGTGCTTTTGTAATATAATCCAGCGACCATCCGGCGACCACACTGTAATAAGTCAGTCCCATGAGAGGCACCAGAATGCTGAGCCAGCCGATTAATTTCCAGAAGGGACTGTGACCTGCCTTGACCATGGCGGTCATGGTACCGATGGCGCTCATTTTTCCGGCCCGACCCAGGGCCAGCTCTGCCATGATCAGGGGAATTCCCAGAATAAGAACAAAGGCAATATAGATCAAAACAAAGGCCCCGCCGCCATTTTCACCGGCGATATAGGGAAACCGCCACAGATTGCCCAGACCAACAGCAGCACCGATAGATGCCATTAAAAATGCCGACCGCGATGACCATTGGACGTGATGGGCCGGCGATTGATCTTGTGATTGTTCCTCAGCCATTGCAAATCTCCCTTTTTTATTTCCCATATGAAAATACATGCAATGGCGTAAATGCCAAGGCTTTTTTAATTTTCAATTAAAATCAAGCCACTGGCATTGGCAACAGGTTTCACTCAGGTTTACGGAATTTGACGGTGAAGCGGTCGGATTCACCGATGGCCAGATATTTGGCCCGTTCATCAGTGAAGGGATAGGAACCGCTCAGGGTTGGGGGCAAAGACCAGACACCGCGCGGGTAGTTTTTGGTGTCTTTGGGGTTTCGGTTGACATTGCTTTCTGCCAGGAATTCGAACCCCTCTTTGATGGCTATGGCGCGAAAGTGACTTTCATTGATATAGCCATTCTTGCCTTCAGGATCCTGGGACTGGGGAATGTTTTCATTCCCCGCATGATCGACGATGGCCATTATTCCCCCCGGTTTTAACATTGAATAGATGGTTTTGACATAGTCCGAAATCGGAGGTTTTTTCATGATGAAAGCATGGGCGCGGAAGATCAGCACCATATCCACTTCGCCGTAGGGAACGTTATCCACATGTTCCGGAAAGGCTGATTTGCTGCGTACGGGGATATATTTACCGTTATCTGCCAGGAAAGGCTCCAGAATTTCCCGGTACCAGCCCCCCTGACCACCGGGCCAGATTTCAACGGCGGTCATATGCGGCTCAAGACCAAAAAATTTCAGGGTTTGGGCCGGATGGCGATATTTATCCCGCGCCTTGTGTTTTTGGGAGCGCTGGTCACTGGAGATCATTTTTTCCAGCAGGACTTCAGCTTCAGCGCTCATTTGGTGATGTGAGGGAACCTCTTCCGAGAAACTGTTCACCGTGAAACCTGAGAAGATGAATGAGGTCACTACGGCAAGGATCAGACGGTTTTTGTTAAATTTAATCATGATAATTTTATTTTTTAACCTTCAGTTATGGGCATTATTATTGGCATGATAACCATATTTTTCAATAAACAAAGACACAAATATTTGATCGGCTGTTCTGAGGCAATCAGCCCCTTTGGCGTATGCCACTATATGGCATAAGGGCGGCTCTCAAAGGGAGAGCCGCCCAATAAAATTACATTTATACTTTGCCGTTTTGCTTACAGTTTAAAGGCAATCCGACCATAGAAGAAGCGACCCGGTATCTGATGAATGGTGCCATCAAAGTTATTGAGGTCACAAGTTGTACAAAGCGGGGTACCTTCATCAAGGAAATTCTGAACACCAAATGTGAAAGACATTTTTTCATCCATGAATTCCGGGGTATAGGTGAATTGCGCATCGGCATAGAAAACGCTGTCAAGACGGTTGCCAGCCTCTCCTTCTGAACAATTTTCGAAGAAACCAAAACCACCGGTTGATCCGCCGCAATCTTCATCGACACCACTGATATATCTTCCGGTAAAGCCAACAGTCCATTCATTCCGCGTCCAGTCCAGGAACAGGGATGACTTGAACTTGACAAAAGCCCGTTCAGGGGAACCCAGTTCCGTTCCTGCTCTTTCGGTAATGATAGGATTGCCATCAATGCCAAGGACAGATTCTGTGAATTTAAACAGATGTGTGTTCAACCACTTGATACGGATTTGGCCCCAATCAGCTTCCTGGGTTTCGGCGGTAATGGACCAGTCCAGACCATTGGTATCAATACCGGCAATATTGGTCAGAATGCCATCAATCCGCGTTACTGTACCAGTAGCCGTCCGGTTCACATTATCACAGAAAAGCGGGTTTAACGTGGCAACACAGCCCTCAAGAACATCGGAAGCATTAGGCGCCTGAATGGTGTCATCTACCGATATATCATAATAGTTGACTTCAAATGTGATACCCGCAAGCCCCATGGACTCCGCAAAAGCTGCCGGACTATAGGTCGCGCCCAAGGTAATGGTTTTTGATGTTTCCGGCGTAAGGTTGGGATTGCCACCTGTTGACACACTGATTTGAGCATTAGGCTGTTGATGATCATCAGGTACGCCAAGCAGCGCACAATTTGCTGGCACCGATGTATTGGCAACGGTATCACAGGGGTCGGTAATGGTACTGTCAAACCGTGACCCGGTATTGAATAATTCACCAATATTTGGCGCCCGGAATCCCTCTGACCAGTTACCACGGAAGGTCAATTCATCATTGACCTGCCATACGGCCCCGGCCTTGAAGACGGTGGAACTGCCCGACGTATTATAATCCGAATAGCGAACAGCCGCATTGACATCAAAGCTTTTCACGAAGTCCATGTCCCCAACCACAGGAATATTAACTTCAGCATAAAACTCTGTTGCCTCGACCCGGCCGGCGGTCGGGCTTGCCGGGATACCAGCGGTTTGGCCGGCAGAAACAACAGAATCGGGTGTGAAAGAGCCGATTTCTTCCCGATATTCAACACCAAAGGCTATGCCGAGCGGGCCTGCGGGAAGGTCAACTACCTCACCGGAAACATTGGCCAGCAAATTAAATAATTCCTGACGACTTTGGTCTTTTTGGGTGAAGGTTATAAAGTCCAGCATTTCTGGGGTAATGGTACCGGCACCACCAAAAAAGTTGAGCGGTACACAGCCCAGAATTGCCGCACAGTCATCGGGGTCACCAAGAGCGTCACTGATTTTACGGGCATTAAAAGCTCCGTGCTTTACCTGTGAGGCCTGATTTTGAGCAAAAGTAGCCGTCACATCCCAGAAAAAGTTTCTGTCAGCCAGTTTTACCGTACCATCAAGGCTATTGGAAATATACCAGGTATCAACATTCTGCTCAAAAATACGCGGCCCGGCTTCGATGGGTCTGCGACCAAAGAAGACTATGTTATCACCGTCAAGCTGAACCCCGAACGGGTTGAACGGTTGATTTGCCGGAATGACGATATTATCGAGGAAGAAGCCAGCACCCGCGTCAGGCCCAAGGAAAAGTGGCTCAGGCGCCGCCTGACTGACCGATTGCCGGTTGTTAAAGGAGGCTATAGCCCGATAAGTAATGTCTTCGGTAAGGTCATATTCCCCCTTGATGAAAATATTTACCCGTTCACTGGGTGTTAACAGCTTGTTGAAAGGTGAGAAATTGAAACGATCATTAATTGTAAAATTATGAAAGTCCGAGGTGGGGCCGGTTGGATCAAGGGGGTCAAAGGTCGGAATGGGACCCGTGCCTACGTTCGGCGTGATATTCAGACCATCCAGATTGGAGCCGTCCTGAAACAGGAAACGCCCTTGTGGCGTACCGGAAGATGCCCCAAGATTCTCTATAGGAATGGCAAAAGCGGAAATTTCCCGGTCAGCGGCTTCAACAGCTCCCTGCTTGGTATAGCTCAGGTCAATAAGGATACGACCCTTGTCCCCCTTGGCGCCAAAGCTCAGATCATATTCCTGAGTATTACCATCCCCGTCTTCATAGAGACCGTAATAGGCGCTGCCCTGAAAACCTTCATAATCGTCACGGGTTATGATATTCACCACACCGGCAATGGCATCAGAACCATAAATAACCGATGCGCCGTCCTGAAGCACTTCAATGGATTTGATAATGCCGACCGGAATGGTATTCAGATCCACAGCCCCCGATACACCAGAGGCTGAAGACCCCCGGATCCACCGCTTGCCGTCTACCAGAACAAGCACACGTTTGGCGGTAAGGTTTCGCAAGTCTATCTGGGATGATCCGGCGCCAATTCCTGATCCGTCAGGGGGGAATCCAAGGTTGCCGGAAGAGTTATTGGACCGGTTATTGGCGGAACCGGATATGGGCAGCCGTTGCAGAAAATCTGCGATTGATACCTGGCCGGATTCAGTGATATCATCCGATGTTAGAATTTGTACCGGTGATTTCGCCTTGAGCGGGTCTTGACGGATGCGCGATCCTGTCACAATCACCTCTTCCAGTGTCGCCTCTTCATCTGCGGCAAAAGCCTCTTGGGCCGTCGTCATAAGCATCATGGTAAATACCAGTGCGGATGCGCTGCCCAGACACTGTTGTTTTAGTATGTTTCTATCGGTTATTTTAAACATTGGTGTTTCCTCTGGTTAATATTTTTTTGGGGAGTTAACCATAAAGCCAATAGGTTGATTAATCAATTTGTTTTAGGGATAATATATGAAATCCACTAATTATTTTTCTGTAATGAATTAGACTAATAGTATAAGAATTTGAGTGGGTTGCGGTTTTTTTGTCTGGAGACGGGGTCAGTAATTGCAATTACGGTTAGTCTTAATAAGTGTACAGGAAGCAGGAGAGGTAACTTAAATGTTAAGTATATTCGGATTGATCGGGGGGCTTTTTCTTCTCATTATACTGACCATCAGGGGGATGAATATCCTGATTGCCGCCCCGCTTTGTGCGTTACTGGTGGCCCTGTGCAGTGGTTTGCCCCTGCTGCCGCCAATGGCCGGCGGGGGTCTGAGCTTTACCGTTAGTTACATGACCGGCTTTGCTGATTTCCTTCGGGACTGGTTCATTGTCTTTCTGCTCGGGGCCATGTTCGGCAAGGTCATGGAAGACAGCGGTGCCGCTGACAGCGTGGCGCACTGGGTTGTGCGGAAGCTGGGCATGAAACAGGCGGCCCTTGCGGTGATTATGGCCTGTGCCATATTGACTTACGGCGGGGTGAGCGTTTTTGTGGTCGCCTTTTCCGTCTTCCCTATGGCGCTGAGCCTGTTCAGGAAAGCCAACCTGCCCCGGCGGTTCATTCCGGCGGCTCTGGCTTTTGGCTCGGTCACTTTTACCATGACCTCGGCCGGGTCGGTGGAAATCCAGAATTTTCTGCCCATGGAATATCTCGGCACGACACAGTTTGCCGGATGGCAGGTCAGTATTGTGGTGGCGCTCTTCATGGCCTCAACCGGAATCTGGTGGTTTGAAAAAATGATCCGGTGGGCGGTTGCGGCGGGGGAATGTTATGACGAACGCGATGGTGATCCGGATCATAAAATATATGACAATCTGCCCAATCCCTTCCTGGGTCTGATTCCGCTGGTGGCCGTGCTTGGCTCCTCCTTTTATTTCAGTGTGGTTCTGCATTACGGCAAGTCGTCGCTTGTTGTAGCGTTGCTGGTGGGGCTTTTGCTGGCCATTGCCCTCTATTGGAAGAAATTCAACAATCTTTCCGTCGCCCTGTCATCAGCAACCTTCGGAGCCTTGATTGCCATATCCAATACCTGCGCCGTGGTGGGCTTTGGCAGTATTGCCAAACTGACTCCGGCTTTTCACGGGGCGTTGGCTTATATGACAGCGCTTCCCGGGGGCGGGCTGGTTGGCGCGGCGGTCGCCATCAGCGTTATTGTCGCCCTTACCGGTTCGGCATCGGGGGGACAGGCCATCGCCCTGCCGCTGATAGCGCCGCATTATCTGGAGGCGGGGGTTGACCCGGACGCCCTGCACCGGGTGATTGCCATCACGTCCGGCGGACTGGACAGCCTGCCCCATAATGGTTATGTGGTGACCACAATCCGGGCCATATGCGGCGAGACACACCGGACGGCCTATCTGCCAGTGGCGGCGCTGACGGTGGTCATTCCCTTCATCGGGGCAATTCTGGCCATTGCCTTGTTCGCCGTGGGGTTATGACGCGCTATTCTGCCGGTTGTTCGGCAAGCTGTGCCGGGGCCATGCGGCGGACTGTTTTCATGATCCAGATATAGGCAATGGCGCCGGTCAGAATGTTCGACAGGCTGGAGGCGGCAAAAACATAACGCATATCCGATAAAAAGAAGGCGGCGATCAGCACCAGAGGAAACTGGAAAACGGCAACCCTCAGGGTGGAAATAACAACGCCGGGGATCGGCCTGCCCAATCCGTTAAAGGTGGCATTGGCGGTCATGACAAAGCCATAAGCCCCGTATGATATGGGCATGATATACAGATAACTGTTGGCAACTTCCTGAATGGCGGCCTCGTCACTGAAATGCACGGTGATGGCCGGGGCGACAAGGGCGATTGCCACCGCAAGAACGCCGCCCCATATGACGGCGAACAGGGCGCATTGCTGCAGGGCCTTCTCAATCCTGTCATATTTTCCAGCCCCCATATTCTGACCGGCAAACGGCCCGATCACAGCGGACAGGGCATAAAAAACAATGATGGTTACGGCCTCAATCCGCATGGCCACATTGGTCCCGGCAACCGCATCATTGCCAAACAGGGCGATGATGGCAATGACAATACCCCCGGACAGGGGGATGATCATATTGGTTCCCATGGCGGGAAGTCCCACATGCATGATTTTGCGGGCATAGATTTTGAAACTGCCCATAATCTCCCGGGTGAATTTGATCACCTGGAAGCGATAGGCCAGATAATAGAGTACGGCCATAAAGGTGCCTGACCTGGTGATCAGGGTAGCAAGGGCGGCGCCGGTCATTTCCAGACGCGGGAAGCCAAACAGGCCAAAAATCAGTATGGGGTCGAGGATCACATTGGCAAGGGCAGCGAAAAGCATCAGTTTGCCCTGCAGTGCGGTATCGCCCAAGGCCCTCATGGCCCCCATGGCCACCATGGGTACAATGATAAACAGGGGCGACCAATACCATATCTGCATATAATCACGGATCATGGGCAGGGTGTTTTCATCGGCTCCCATCATGGTAAAAAGCGGCTCGATGGTCAGCAGCCCGATCAGGGTAAAGCTCAGGGAAATCAGAACAGCCATGATAAGACTGATGGTGGCGAGGCGGGTTAGTTCCTGATGGTCGCCGCGCCCGGATGCCCGGGCCATCACGGATGAGGTTCCGGCGCTCACGCCGATGGAGGCCGCGACAATGATCATGGCGATGGGGCCGACAAACCCCATGGCGGCCAGTTCTTCGGGGCCGAGCTGGCCGATGAAATAGGTATCGGCCAGAATGAATCCCATGGAGGCGGTAATGCCAACCATCATGGGCAGGGCCATACGAATCAGATGCTTGTGAACCGGGCCTTCTGTCAGGTTGACGTTGGGGCTTTTTCTTGTATTTGACCCGGACAATTGAAGTATTTTCCCTTGGTTGTTATTCAGCCTGATAGATGGAACTTAAAAGGGGAACTGTCAATAGGAGGCGTGTAATTCTTGCCGGTGCCGGGGTTACTTTATTGTTATGGGGCAACGGGTATTGACGAGACTATTGTATTTCCGGGTCAATATTTGTTATTGTGAGCCAGAATAAGGGTATATATAAAGTAACCACAGGACACCATGATGCTGATCGTAACCTCGCCGGCCAAGAAACTTGATTTTTCAGAAGATGTGCCCCGGTCTCATTGGTCAATACCGCATTTTCTTGAGGATAGTGAGTTATTGATAAAAGCGGTAAAAAAACTGACCCGGGGGGAACTGGCGTCGCTGATGAAAATCAGTGATAAGCTGGTTGAGCTGAATTACAACCGTTACCGGTCTTTCACCACCCCCTTCACCCCGGCCAATTCGCGGCAGGCGGTTTTTGCCTTTACCGGCGATACCTATGTGGGTTTGCAGGCGGCCACCTTAAGCGAAGATGACCTGAATTACGCGCAGGATCATTACCGGATTTTGTCGGGTCTTTACGGTTTGCTCAGGCCGCTGGACCTGATGCAGCCCTACCGTCTGGAAATGGGCAAAAAAATTACCACCGCGCGGGGCCGCACACTTTACGAATTCTGGGGTGATCAACTGACCGACGAGTTGGGCCGTATCATGAAAGAGCAGCATACGGATATTCTGGTCAATTGCGCCTCTCAGGAATATTTCAGGGCCATCAATGAACCGATGCTGGAAGGGCGGGTTATCACCCCGGTCTTCAAGGAAGTGAAAGAGGGCCATGCCCGTATGCTGGGCATGTTCGCCAAAAAAGCCCGGGGCATGATGACCCGTTATATCATTCAGAACCGGCTGGAGAAGGTGGAAGACCTGAAAAATTTTGATCTGGGGGGCTATGTTTTTCAGCCTTCCCTGTCCAACCACAAGACATTGGAATTCCACAGGATGATGGGGTAGCCGCCCTTATGGCCCTTCTTTAAAACGGAATCCAGTCTCTTTTCTTGGTGAGATGCATATAGCCCAGGTTAATGCCCAGACGCAGGCCGACGCCGACCCGCATGGGGGCGATGATAATATCGCCGCGCTGTTGATAATTCATGCCGACACCACCAACAAAATAGGCACTGCCTTCCACCGCTGGATAGCGTTGATAAAGCTCCTCCACATCATAGAGGTTATAGACCAGGGCAAAAACCCGCGACCCGTTAGCCCCAAGGTCAAATCCGATGCTGGGGCCTTTCCAGTAGACGCGGCTGTCGCCTTCGATTTTATGGGTCATCATGCCATCACCGTAACGAACGCCGATGCCTATGGCACCGCTGATTTCAGTGCCGATAATATAACCATTGGGTCGTCCGTGATCCTGAAAGGCCTTTTCAACCACTTTGGCGATGGCTTCCGACCCGCCACCGAGAAAATCCGATGCCGCATTGATAATGCTTTTTTCATCATAGGTATTGGCATAGTTGGTTTCGTCCAGATTCTGCCGGTGCTGGGCGGATTCTGTCGGGGCAACGGTGCTGTTGCTGCTGCATCCTGCAAGGGAGAGCCCGAAGATAATGATAAGGCTTTGGAAGAATGGTTTCATGGTATTCTCTCATCGTTTTCAGTATTTTTTGGTCGCTGCCACCAGCGGATAAATCCCATGGCCGGGAATATCCAGCCAATACCGGCAATGGCATAATAGGCAAATTCCAGAGCAACATGCATGGGAAACAAGGCATCACCAAGGCGGGAAACAAAACTGATATATATGGATAATCCAATTAATCCCAACATATAGCCAAATAACTTACGCATCATATCATATACTCTTTATAAATTCTCAACCGTGCGTACGGCCCATATGAATATATGGATAAGACCGTATGCCGTCATACCAAAAACCAGAGCAATCAGCGCCACCCGCAGATGCCCTTTGAGGGATCGGGTAATCCGGCGGGACAGGCTGGCATTTTTATCGGTCATTTTTTAATATTTCCACGGCGTTATATATTATTTTTTCCGYCTCCGGCATAAGATTATATTCTGAAATCCGGTGGATGGGAACCCATTTCGCATCCTGGGCATCATCCCCCGCCGCCAAGGTGCCGCAATGGTAATCTGCGGCATAATCAATCAGGGTGTAATGGTGTTTTATTCTGTTTGCCGCGTCCCGGTCAATATAGTCGATAACAGCCAGAAATTGCAGGTTTTTTATGGTGATTGCCGTTTCCTCCTGCACTTCACGGATCGCAGCTTGTCTGGTGGTTTCGCCAAGTTCCTGTGCCCCGCCCGGCATGCTCCAGCATTGCGGCATTGGCGGTTTTGCCCGCCGGATCAGCAGAATATTATCACCCTTTACCACCACAACCCCCACGGCGACGATGGGCCGCTCCGGATAATCCCGCTTCATTGGGCTAATTGATTGATAAAATCATCAATCTTCCGCAAGCTGATATCTTCGTTCAGGTCGGGGGTATGGCCCCGGTCAGGGATGGTCACATAGGTGAATATTGGATGCTCCCGCGCCATCCTCTCCACTGTGCCGCCGGATAGAATATCACTGTTTTCGCCGCGCAGGGCCATGACGGGAATTTGGCCGAGGCCCGCGAACAGGGGCCATAAATCAACAGGCGCGACATTTTCCGCAGTTTCCCCCATGGCCGTTCCGATGGCCTGATCATAGTCGGCGATGATGGTGCCGTCTTTTTGTTCACGGAACGTATTTCGGGCGTAGTCTTTCCAGTCTTCTGTGGTGTAATCCGGGAATAGATTGCCGCAGATGATTTTCAGGTTATCAGCGGCCTGTTGCCAGTTCTGCAGGATAATGCCATTCCCCACATAGCCGGAAATGCGTTCAAGGCCTTTTGGATCAATTTCCGGGCCAATATCATTCAGAATGATGGCTTTAAAGGCCTCCGGCTTCAGCATCCCGACCATCATGGAAATCAACCCGCCCATTGAGGTGCCGACAGCGATCACCTGATCAAGTCCTTCGTGTTTCAGAAAAGTCAGARCATCCTGTGCATAGACGGGGATTTGATAATTCTTGTAATCGGGGTCATATTCTGACTTGCCCCGTCCCCGCATATCCAGACTGATCACCCGGCGTTGCGGTGCGAAATGCCGGGCGAACCGGTCGAAATCCCTGGAATTCCGGGTCAGGCCATGCAGGCAGAGCAAGGGCGGTTTGTCAGGATTCCCGCCGGCGTGATCCCGGTAGTAAAGTTTCAGGCCATCGCAACTTATGTAATATTTTTCCCTGTAGGGGTGTGTGTGCCGCATTTTCTCTGCCTGTTATTTCAAAATTACGCCGGGGTTCATAATGTTATGGGGATCAAGGGTGTTTTTGATCTGTCGCATCAGGTCAAGTTCAATTTTGGACTTATAGCGTTCCATTTCCGGTACTTTCATGCGGCCAATGCCATGTTCGGCGCTGAAGCTGCCGTTAAATTTCCTGACCAGATCATGGACATGCCGGTTAAGGTCGGGCCATTTGTCGAGAAATTCCTGTTTGTCCATATCCGGCGGCTGGCTGATATTATAATGCAGGTTGCCGTCCCCCAAATGACCGAAAGGCACCGGACGGGCGCCGGGAATCAGGGCCGCCACAAGCTCCCCCGCCTGGGTCAGAAAGGCGGGAATAGCAGAGATTGGCACTGAAATATCATGCTTGATGCTGCCGCCGTCATATTTCTGGGCTTCGGACAGATTTTCCCTTAAATGCCACAGATTATTGCTTTCCGCCTCATTCTTGGCAATCACACCGTCCAGTACCAGCTCCCTGTCCATGGCCTTTGACAGAATGCGTTCCATGACCTGTTCAAGGTCAAGCAGGTCACGGCTTAAGGATGAGGTGCATTCCAGCAGCACATACCAGTCATAGGGGGCGGTCATGGGGTCCCGGGTTCCCGGTATATGGCGGATAACGATTTCCATGCCAAGGCGGGGCATCATTTCAAAGGCGGTGATGCAATCGCCGCTGATGCTGCGGGTGAGGGCGAACAGGTCCACTGCGGCCTGTGGGTTTGGCACCGCGACGAAGGCGGTTTTTTTCTCATGGGGCCAGGGGTATAATTTCAGGGTTGCGGCGGTGATAATGCCCAGAGTTCCCTCTGCCCCGATGAAGAGTTGTTTCAGGTCATAACCGCTATTGTCCTTGCGCAGGCCGCCAAGCCCTTGCCAGATGTCACCGGTCGGCAGGACCACTTCCAGCCCGAGCACCAGACTGCGCATATTGCCGTAATGCAGGACATTCACCCCGCCGGCATTGGTCGACAGGTTGCCGCCGATCATGCAGGACCCCTCGGCGGCGAGGCTCAGGGGAAACAGGAAGCCCATCTTTTTCGCCAGATCCTGAATATGTGACAGGATACAGCCCGCCTCAACGGTTATGGTTTGATTGGGGGTGTCCTTGTCCCGGATATGGTTGAGCCGTTTCAGGCTGATCAGGATCTGACCACCGGACGGGGTCGGGATACTACCGCCCACAAGGCCGGTATTGCCACCCTGCGGCACAAGGGGGATTTTATATTTGGCGCAGAATCTGACAATTTCAGCGACTTTCTCCGTGGTGTTGGGCAGCAGGATCAAGGGCGTGCTGCCCTGATATTTATCACGGGGCTCTATGAGAAAAGGCGCCATGCTGTCCGGGTCGTCAATCCAGCCTTTCGGGCCAGTTATTTGCTTCAGTTTTTTCAGATGATCGGACGTGATGNTCATATGATTTTCAGGCCTCGTTTGTGGCGGCGGCGCGGACAAGTCTGTCATTGATAGCCAGTCCCAGACCTTTGGCGGGAATGGGGCTGACGGCTATGGTCCGGCATCCCGTCTGGTCCAGTTCATGTAACATGGAAAACAGGTTCGCCGCCGCCTCACGCAGGCTGCCTTTGGGGCTGAGGTTCCTTAAGGTTTGAGCATCTTTGGGATAAAGACTGCCAAAAGCCAGCAGCGCTTCCCCCGGATAGATGGTCTGCGCATTCAGCCGGATTTTTGCATTGGGCGCATAATGGCTTTTAAGCTGACCGGGGGAGGCGGGATTGTGGTCGCCATCTTCATAAAGGGTAACCCGCAGGCCGGTAAGTTCCCCGATTTGTTCTTTGGTGATGCTTCCGGGGCGCAGCAGCCTGATCTCACTACCCGTCACCTGGACTATGGTGGATTCAATGCCCTCCCGGCAGGGCGGACCGTCCAGAATCATGGCAACTTCGGATGACAAGGCCTGGGCCACATGTTCGGGTCGGGTCGGGCTGAGCTTGCCGGAAATATTGGCGCTGGGGGCGGCAAGGGGGTATTTGAAATGCTGCAACAGCTTCCTTGCCACGGGATGTTGCGGCACCCGGACAGCCACCGTGTCCAGACCCGCAGAAACAAGGCGGGACAACATAGTGTCGGTTTTTCTTTTCAGGACGAGCGTCAAGGGGCCGGGCCAGAATATTTCGCCCAGTTTTCGGGAAACCACATCGAATTCAATATATTTTTCTGCCTCTGCCAATGAGGGAAGATGAATGATCAGGGGATTAAAGCTTGGCCGTCCCTTGGCCTCGAAGATTCTGGCGACGGCCGTATCGTTAGTGGCATCCGCCCCCAGCCCGTAAACGGTTTCTGTGGGGAAAGAGACAAGCTTGCCCTGCAAAAGATATTTGGTGGCCAGATGGTAATTGGCCAGCGTGGCCGGCATTATTTTTTTATTTATCTGTTTTGTCTCTTCATTGCTATCATCGGAGGGCATATGTTTTTGTGCCATTGTTCTTTACGGGTATATATTATACGCTTGTTTTAAGGCGCTCGTTCATATAAATTCAAACGGTTGTTTTAATTCATATGGCTTAACTGAAATCACGTCGTTACCCTTATAATATCTTATACATAGGTTTACGACCCAAATAATGGAAATAATGAGGGAGTTTTTCTGTGGCTGAATATATCGCCCCGACCCGTGAAATGAAATTTGTGCTGAAGGATGTGATTGGTATTTCAGAGATTTCAGAACTGGCACGGTTTCAGGATGCCAGTGACGATATCATTGATGCGGTATTGGAGGAGGCCGGAAAATTCTGCAGTGAAATATTATCACCGTTGAACGTGGTGGGCGACAGGCAGGGGGCGCGTCTTGCCGATGACGGGGTTAAATCCTCGCCGGGCTTTAAGGAAGCCTATGCGGCCTATGCGGAAAATGGCTGGACCAGTGTGTCGGGCGATGTGGATTACGGCGGGCAGGGTCTGCCTATAATCCTGGCATCGGCGGTCTACGAGTTTGTTGATGCCGCTAATATGGCCTTTAGTTTATGTTCGATGCTGACCACCGGGGCCATTGAATCGATCGTGGCTCATGGTTCGGAAGAGCAGAAAAACAGCTATCTTGAAAAAATGATTTCCGGCCAGTGGTCCGGGTCGATGAACCTGACGGAATCCCATGCTGGCACGGATGTGGGGGCGCTCAGGACCAAGGCGGAGCCGGTGGGAGACGGCACATACCGGATCAGCGGTCAGAAGATTTTCATCAGTTGGGGTGATCATGACATGACCGAAAATATCATTCATCTTGTCCTTGCCAGAACGCCGGGAAGCCCGGCAGGCACCAGAGGCATTTCCCTGTTTATCGTGCCAAAATACCTGGTGAATGAAGATGGCAGCCTAGGCGCCTATAATGATGCGAAATGTGTATCCCTTGAACATAAGCTGGGCATTCACGGCAGCCCGACCTGTGTCATGGCTTTTGGCGATGAGGGCAATTGCGTTGGCTATATGCTCGGGGCTGAGAATAAAGGTATGGCGGCCATGTTCACCATGATGAATAATGCCCGGCTCAATGTGGGAATACAGGGCGTCGCCTGTGCCGAACGGGCGTGGCAGATGGCGGTGGATTATGCCAAAGAAAGAGTGCAGGGCGTGGCCATCGGGGCCACAAAACCGGGGCCAAGTGCGATTATAGAGCATGCCAATGTGCGCCGGATGCTCCTGACCATAAAATCCACAACCGAAGCCGCCCGCGCCATCACCATGCTCAATGCCAAGGCACTTGACCTTGGCGGGCATCACCCGGACGCAAAAACACGGGAAAGATACAGGGGCCTTGCCGACTTGCTGACCCCGCTGTCAAAGGCCTATGGTTCCGATATGGGGGTCGAGAATGCTTCTCTTGCTCTGCAGGTGCATGGCGGCATGGGTTTCATTGAAGAAACCGGTATAGCCCAGGTTTTCAGGGACTCGCGCATCAATCCGATTTATGAGGGCACCAACGGCATACAGGCCATGGACCTTGTGGGCCGCAAGCTGTCCATGAGTGGTGGCGCACACTGGCGGGACTTTCTGGATGAAATTTCGGATTTTGGCAAAAATCTGCCGGATAGAGATGAATTTTCAGGCCTTGGAAAAAATCTGGCAGATGCCATTGCCGCCACCCGGGAAACTGCCGAATGGATATTGGCATGTCATATGGACAATATGCGTTCCGCTCTGGCAGGTTCATCGCCTTTCCTGCGGCTTTTCAGTGTGACAGTGGGCTGCTACCTTTTGGCCAAGGGGGCGGTGGTCGCCCGCAACCGGCTGGATAATGGTGATCAGGAGACGGATTTCCTGGAGGCAAAAATAATTACTGCCCGCTTTTACGCCGAGCAGATTGTGCCGCCGACCATCGGCCTGAAAGCCTCTATTATGGCCGGGGATGATCTGTTTTTTGCCATAGCAACCGAAAATATGGGATAAGTATAATATGGTTGAACACCCCTGGATTGCGGGCTATCCGAAACATGTGGCATGGGATCAGAAGTTTACCGCCAAGCCGCTCTATGCCCTGGTGGAGGATGCGGCGCAGGATTTCCCGGATTGCATTGCTTATGATTTTATGGGCAAGCAATTAAGTTATCGTGATTTTCTGGCTCGGGTGAACCGCATGGCCAAAGGTTTGCAGGGGCTTGGTGTTGGCAAAGGCGTTCATGTGGGTATTTTCCTGCCCAACTGCCCCCAGTTTGCCATTGCCTATTTCGGGATTTTAAAGGCCGGGGGCACGGTGGTGAATTACAGCCCGCTTTATGTCGAACATGAGCTTATCGCCCAGGTGGAGGATTCTGAAACTGATATTATGATCACCATGGACCTTGCGGCGCTTTATCCCACCATTCACGAAGTAGCCCGGAAAAGCCGCCTGAAGCATCTGGTGGTGGAACATTTCAGCAATGCCCTGCCGTTTCCCAAAAATATCCTGTTTAGACTTTTGAAAGGCGGCATGGTCGCCCGGATTATTCAGGATAAATATCATGTGGATTACACGCAACTTTTGCAAAATGATGGTCTGCCGGCTCCCGTTGACATTGATGTGAATGAGGATGTGGCGGTTATCCAGTTTACCGGCGGCACCACCGGCATTCCCAAAGGGGCCATGCTGACCCATGCCAATGTTTATATCAATGTGCTTCAGCTTGCCGCATGGGCCATTGACCTTGAACGCGGTAAAGAGGTTATTATTGGCTGTCTGCCGTTTTTCCATGTCTTTGCCATGACAGTGGTTATGGATTTAAGCATCTTTGTGGCGGCCAAGGTGGTCATCCAGCCAAAGTTTGAACTGAATGGTGTTATCAAGATGATGAAAAGGGAAAAGCCGACCCTTTTTGCCGGCGTGCCAACCATGTTCACGGCCCTGTTAAACCATAAGTCTGCCCCGGATATTGGCATGGATAACATCAAAATGTGCATGTCTGGCGGGGCGCCGCTGCCTGTGGAGCTGGGGCAGGCCTTCAAAAATAAAATTCATATTGCCATTTCCGAGGGCTACGGCCTGACGGAGACTTCACCGGTCAGCACGTCCAATCCCTATGACCGGGAAAGCCGTAAAGGGTCCATAGGTCTGCCCTTGCCCGCGACGGAAGTGATTATTATTGATCGCGAAAACCCCGCAAAAATTATGCCTTTGGGGGAAAACGGAGAAATCTGTATCCGGGGGCCACAGGTTATGAAAGGCTATTGGAAACGTGCGGAAGCCACGGCTGAAGTTATTGTTGACGGTATGTTGCGAACCGGCGATGTGGGTTATATGGATGACGAAGGCTTTACCTATATCATCGACCGGGACAAGGACCTGATACTGGTCGGCGGCTTTAATGTCTATCCGCGTGTGGTTGAGGAAGCAATTTATGAGCATCCCGCCGTTCATGAGGTCACGGTTATCGGCATACCTGATGATTATCTGGGGGAGCGTCCCAAGGCGTTTGTCACCCTGAAAAACCCGGATGAAAATCTTGAAGAGGCGGAACTGCTGGCTTTTATCCGGGATAGACTGGGCAAGCATGAGCGCCCGCGCGAGATTGAATTCCGGGCAGAGCTGCCAAAAACCATGATCGGAAAACTGTCGAAAAAAGAATTGGTTGCAGAAGAAAAAGCAAAATACGCAGAAGCAAAACACAAAGGGAGATGAGATATTGTCTACCGGGATGTTCTATCATACCGATTGTCAAGACCATATCACGCCGGATGGTCATCCGGAGGCGCCCGCACGGTTGTCGGTCATTCTGGACCGCCTGAACCAGCCGGACTTTAAAGACTTGATCAGGATACCGGCAGAGGCCGCCCCATTGGACAGGCTGGCGCTGGTTCATGACCATAAGCATATTGATAATGTGATGGATCATGTGCCATCAGCCGGCCATTATAGTCTGGACGGTGATACCCATCTTTCGCCGGGGTCGGCGAAGGCCGCCCTGAAATCCGTGGGCGCGGTCTGTCAGGCCATAGATCAGGTCATGACCGGGGAACTGGACAATGCTTTTTGCGCTTGCCGACCGCCGGGGCATCATGCGGAACCGGACAGGGCCATGGGCTTTTGCCTGTTTAATAATGTGGCTATCGGCGCCGTTTATGCCCGGCAGAAACATTTCTGTCACCGGGTGGCGATCATTGATTTTGATGTTCATCATGGCAATGGCACCCAAACGGTGGTGGCCGGATGCAAGGGGTTGTTTTATGGCTCGACCCATCAATCACCGCTG
>NVTJ01000030.1 GCA_002401545.1 Alphaproteobacteria bacterium | reverse complement strand
GGTTAAAAAATAGTTAAATATTTGGTTGTGCTGGTTTCAGGAGTTTTTTTTCAGGAAAGAAAAGCGGGCATCGCCGTAGGTTTTTTCTTTTATAACCTCGAAATAATCTGGAAATATCACGATATTATCACGGGCATATTCGGCAATGACCATGACCCGCCCGGCAAAATATTTATTTTTGTTGAGCGCGCAAAGCGTATCACTGAGAATATCAAGGTTATAAGGTGGATCCAGAAAAATAAAATCAAAGGGTACGCGGGCAGGGGGAAAATCTGGTGCAGTCACATTTTTCAGAGTGGATCTATCACCAGCATTCAATAAGGCTATATTTTTTTTCACCAGTTGCAAAGCGGCACGGTCCCGGTCAAAAAAAGTAACATGGGCGGCCCCGCGGGACAGGGCTTCAAGCCCCATGGCCCCGGTTCCGGCAAAAACATCCAGTATATTGGCATCCTCCAGTCCGCCCGAAGAATGTTCAAGGATATTGAATATGGTCTCGCGCATGCGGTCGCTGGTGGGGCGGATATTTTTACCGGTTGGCGGAAATAATTTACGCCCCCGAAATTCTCCGCCGATGATTCTCATTTCCTGTCCGGTTTTTTAGCGCGGTCTTCCCGTTTGCCCGGGTCTTTTTTCTTTTTGGTGATCCGCCGCCGGTTGGCTTTGGGTTTGGCCTTTGCCCATCCGCTACGTGATTTGGCTGACCGGGCCTTTGGTTTGTCTGCCCCATATGTCTCTGCCGTGAAGTCCTTGTCCCTGAAAAAATCAGCACAATGGAGCAGCATATCTTTGACAGTGATTTCCTGAATGTCGCCCCGCTTCATTTCTGCCAGCTCAAAGGGGCCATAGGACAACCGGATCAGCCGGGTTACCTGCAAGCCGATATATTCCAGCAGTTTGCGCACTTCGCGGTTTTTGCCTTCTGTGATGCTGATGGTCAGCCAGATGTTGGATTTTTCCCGGCTTTCATTGATGTTAATCTTCACCCCGCGGTATTTCACATCCTCGATGGTGATGCCCCGGCGGATTTCAGCAACTTTTTCCCGGTCAAAATAGCCATGGCAGCGTACTTTATACGTCCTGACCCAGCCCGTTGACGGCAGTTCAAGCCAGCGGGACAGTTCCCCGTCATTGGTCAGCAGCAGCAGACCTTCCGTATTCAGGTCAAGCCGCCCGACCGAAAGCACGCGCGGCATATTTTCCGGCATGGCTTCAAATACAGTGGGTCGGCCTTGCGCGTCATAATAGGTGGTCATGCGTCCTGCCGGTTTATGATATTTCCAGATCTTTGTCGGCAGTGGCGGCTTTACCACCATACCGTCCACTGTGATGCCCTCGACAGAGGAAATCAGGGTGGCGGGGGTGGTGATTACCTCGTCACCCAATTTAACCATGCCGGCTTCAATCATGCGTTCAACGGCACGGCGCGAGCCTACTCCGGCACGGGCCAGTAGCTTGGCGATGCGTTCGCCTTTCCGGGCGCCCTTTTGGGGCTTTTCCATATCATCGGTCATATGTCAATTCTGTTGTAAAGTAATAAATATGATGCAATACAAGAAATTATGACATTTTCCAATCAATATATGGATATGGCCCTCGAAGAAGCCAATGCCGCTGCCCGGCGGGGGGAAGTTCCCGTGGGCGCCGTCATTGTGGATAGTGCCACGGGCAAGGTCATCTCCCGGTCCTCCAACCGGGTGAAAGAGGACCATGATCCCTCGGCCCATGCGGAGCTTCTGGCCATCCGCGCGGCTTGCGGGCACCTTGAAAACGAGCGTCTGACGGGCTGCGACCTTTATGTGACGCTGGAGCCCTGCCCCATGTGCGCACAGGCGATTTCCTTTGCCCGGATCCGACGGCTGTATTTTGCCGCTGATGATGAAAAGGGTGGCGGGGTGGAAAACGGCCCGCGGATTTTCCAGGCCAAAAGCTGTCATCACAAGCCGGAAATATATGGTGGTATCGGGGAAAAGGCAGCCTCAAAGATGTTGAAAGATTTTTTTCGGTCGCGGCGGGGATAATTGGCGGTTGGCTAAGGCGCGTTTTTTGGTTAAGCTACACCTATGGATGACCTTATCATAAAGGCGCAGGAATGGATTGCCACATTGCTCATCTGGTTTGATGACAGGCTGTTGTCTTATCAGATGCTGGCGCAGCTTGGGGTTATCCTGCTGTTGTGGATGGCCAGTCTGGGAGTGACAAGGCTGATCGGCTTTCTGTTTCCCCACGGACTGGACCGGTTTGATCTATATCGGCGCCTGAAGCCGCAACTGACCCCGCTCTATGACCTCGCCATCTGGCTGATTCTGATACTCGCGGTGAAGGCTGTGGCTGACCAGCAGCAGGTGGCCAGCTATGCGCWTAATATTGCGGCGAGTCTGATTCTTGCCTGGAKTGTGATTCGTCTGGCGACAAGCCTGATTGAAAGCCGGGAAATTGCCCGCTTGATCCGGTCTTTTGCCTGGGGTCTGGCGGCATTGAATATTGTAGGCTGGCTGTCACCGCTGATTGATATTCTGGAGGGGATGACATTTTCACTGGGTCAGGGAGAGGTCAGTATATATGGCGTGCTGACCGGAATGCTGACCATGCTGGTTTTGATCTGGCTGGCGCTGGTTGTGACAGGATTTCTGGAAAACTGGCTGCGCAGGGTTCCGGCGGTCAACCCCTCTGCCCGGGTGCTGTTGTCCAAGGTCGCCCGTATTGTCCTGATTGCTGCGGCTTTTCTTTTTGCGGTTTCCAGTGTCGGTATTGATCTTACGGTATTTGCGGTCTTTGGTGGCGCCATCGGGGTTGGTCTGGGCTTTGGCCTGCAAAAGGTGGTGTCCAATTTTGTCAGCGGGGTAATCCTGCTCATGGACCGGTCCATCAAACCGGGGGATGTGGTGGAAATTTCCGGCACCTATGGCCGGATCAACAAGCTGGCGGGACGATATACTTCGGTCATATCCCGCGACGGGCGCGAACATCTTATTCCCAATGAGGATATGGTGACCCAGACTGTGATCAACTGGACATTTTCCCACCGCATGGTCCGCCGCCATTTGCCGGTGGGCATTTCCTATAAAAGCGATCTGGACCTGGCCATGAAACTGATGCTTGAGGCCGCCGATGAAATTCCGCGCATATTGGATGACCCGGCGCCACGGGTATTGATCAAGGGATTTGGTGACAGTGCCATTGATCTGGAGCTGCGCATGTGGATAAGGGATGCCAAAAACGGGGTATCAAATGTAGCCAGCGAGGTTTATTACAAGATATGGCACAAGTTTAATGATCAGGGTGTCGAGTTTCCCTATCCCCAGCGGGACATTCATATCGTCACCGGCCAGAAACAAGATATTTTACCAGAGTAAAATGAGCGCGGGTTTTTTTTGTTTGATGGGGGGAACTATCGTTCGCTCTTCGCTTACTACTTGAGTTCCCCCCGCTCGCGCCGCTCGCTCCCCCCTTATTGGTGTTTTATCCGTAAAGAACTCAGTAACCGAAGCCCATATGGGCTGAGGCAAGGCCAAGGGCCGCCCGAGCTAATGCGAGGAGGGGGAGTGCGCGAGCACGGGGGAGTATCCCCCATTAACAAAAAGACCAGAAAGGCCAAGGGCCGCCCGAGTTAATACGAGGAGGGGGAGCGTCTACGGCGCGGGGGAGTATCCCCCATCAACAAAAAACTTCCCCCCTCAAAAAACTACTTATCTTTACGCATTTCTGAAAAGACTTTTTGAATGAAATTTTTCAGGTTGCTCAGGTTATGGGCGGCATCCTCGAAATGTTCTTCCATATGGTCAATTTCCTCATGGCGTTTATCCAGCTTGCGCTGCTTCAGCTCACCTTTAAGCTGGTCCAGAACTTCCTGGGTTTCCTGGATCAGGGTTTTCAGTTTCTTTTTAGACAGGGATGAGAAATCTTCATTTTCCATTATGATATCCTTCACGCGATGAGTTGATAGATAAAGACCATCAGGCCCGGAATGACAAAGAACACGCCAACCATATAGATCAGGGCGTATATTTTTTTCTCTGCGGCCACACGGGCCAGCCACAAAGCCCCCCGGATGGGAATCTTGCGCAGGTTCTTGACACCGTAAATCAGCAATACCGCCGAGACATTATAGATCAGATGAACCAGCGCAATTTGCAACGCCAATACGGCATGGTCCCCTGAAATGGCGGTGGCGGCAAGCAGCGCCGTTATGGTGGTGCCAATATTGGCACCTAATGTGAAAGGGTAAATCTGTTTCAGCTTGAACACGCCGGATCCGGCGAGCGGCACCATCAGGCTGGTGGTTGTGGAAGAGGATTGTACCAGAACCGTCACAACCGCCCCGGAGATGATACCAGAGACCGGACCCCGGCCAATGGAGGCATGCATGATGTTTTTGGCTCTCCCGACCATCAGTTTCTTCAGCAACCTGCCAATGAAGATAATGACAAGGAAGATGATGAATATGCCAAAGACAATCAGCAGGACATGGGACCCCTGTTCGGAAATCATCTCCGCCAGTTTTTTAAACTGGGCAATGACCGGTTTGGTCATGGGTTTGATGAAATTCAGCCCCTTGACGCTTAAATTCTCACCGCCCACAAGGTGGGAGGCAAGGATTCCGGCAATCTTCTGCAAGGGGTGGAAAATAATTTCAACCGGCAGGAATATGGCCACCGCCATCAGGTTAAAGAAATCATGAACCGTGGCGGCGGCAAAGGCCCGACGGAACTCTTTTTTCTTGTTGATATGGCCAAGGCTGACAATGGTATTGGTGATGGTGGTACCGATATTGGCCCCCATAATCATCGGAACCGCCATTTCAACTGGCAGGCCCCCCGCCACAAGCCCGACGATAATCGAGGTGACGGTGGAGGAGGACTGGATCATGGCGGTGGCAATCACCCCGATAATCAGCCCCATAAAAGGGTTGGTGGCAAAGGCAAAAAGATCCATTGCCTGCCCCTTGGTGGCCCCCTTGAATCCGCTGCCGATCATGCCGACGGCGGTAATCAGCAGATAGATCAGGAACAGGACAAACAGCCACTGAAAAATACGAAGGGCCAGATTGTCGCTGGAAGTTTCGCTCTGCTCCGAAGGTGAAATACCGGTCATTCTATCCTACCCAAAATCATTCATTAATTAATTAATTAAGATATGGCGCATAATTTCATTATTGTCAGATAAATGCAATGGACATTATGTGAGGGTTCATTCTTTTTCCCGCTTTATGGCGCGCCAGCCAATATCCCGGCGGCAGAAACCCTGTGGCCAGTCTATTTGGTCCAGTGCCGCATAAGCCCTGTCCCGCGCCGCAGACACATTTTCCCCCACGGCGGTGACATTCAGCACCCGCCCCCCTGTGGCAAGGGTTTTACCATTCTCTTTTTTGGTTCCCGCATGGAAAATAAAGGTATTTTCATCCTGCCCCGCCTGATCCAGACGGCGAATCTCGGTATTTTTGTCATAGTTTCCGGGGTAACCTCTGGCGGCCATGACAACGGTCAGGGCAGATGTATCATGCCATGTCATGTCAACTTTATCCACCCCGCCTTTTGCGCAGGCGATCAGGGCCGGGACAATATCCGATTTCATGCGCATCATCAGCACCTGACATTCAGGGTCGCCGAATCGCACATTATATTCAATCAGTTCTGGTCCCTTGTCCGTAATCATCAGCCCGGCGAAGAATACGCCCCGGAAGGGATGACCTTCCTCTTTCATGCCACGCACGGTGGGCAGGATGATCTCATTAATGGTGCGCCGGGTCATTTCGTCTGTCATGACAGCGGCAGGACTATAGGCCCCCATGCCGCCGGTATTGGGGCCGGTGTCGCCTTCGCCCACCTGTTTATGGTCCTGGGCGGTGGCGAGGGGCAGGATATTATCGCCGTCACAAAGGGCAAAGAAACTGGCCTCCTCGCCCACCAGAAAATCTTCGATCACCAGCTCCGCTCCGGCCTCGCCAAACTGGCCGCCAAGAATATCATCAATGGCGGCGTGAGCCTGAGCGATAGTTTCGGCAATGATCACGCCCTTGCCGGCGGCCAGACCATCGGCCTTGATAACAATGGGGGCACCCATTTTGATGGCAAAGGCATGGGCCATTTCTGGCTCTGTGAAGCGGCCATAAGCGGCGGTGGGAATATTATATCTGGCGCAGAGGTCTTTGGTGAAACCTTTGGAGCCTTCGAGCCTTGCGGCGGCGGCACTGGGGCCAAACGCGGTGATATTTTCACTATCCAGACGATCAACCAAACCTTCCACAAGCGGCACTTCGGGGCCAACCACTACAAGGGCAATGTTTTTTTCGTGGCAAAAGGCCACCACCGCATTATGATTCGATGAATTGAGGGAGACACAGGTTGCCAGACCATCCATGCCGCTATTTCCCGGCGCGGCGTATATGACATTGGCCAGCGGACTCTGTGCTATTTTCCAGACAAGCGCATGTTCCCGCCCGCCGGAACCGATCACCAGAATATTCATCGTCAATAATCCTTTTATTATATTTGTCTTCCTTGTAGCATGGCGGACGATGGAAACAAATAAAGATTACCCGGATAATACACCGGAATACAGCGTTACTGAACTGAGCATGGCTTTAAAGCGTGTTGTGGAGGGCAAGTTCGGTTATGTGCGCCTGCGCGGTGAAATTTCCGGCTTTAAACGCGCGGCCTCCGGTCATGTTTATCTGACCCTGAAGGATGACAAGTCGGTGCTGGACGGTATTATATGGAAAGGGGTTGCGAGCCGTCTTTCTTTCCGGCCTGAAGACGGGCTTGAGGTTATCTGCACCGGCAAGCTGACCACCTATCCCGGTCGTTCCAAATATCAGATTGTCATTGAACGCATGGAGGTGGCGGGGGCCGGGGCCTTGATGGCGCTGCTGGAAGAGCGCAGGAAAAAACTTGCCGCCGAAGGATTGTTCGAGGCCAGCCGGAAGAAACCAATTCCCTATCTGCCTCAGGTGATTGGCGTCGTGACGTCCCCCACGGGGGCGGTAATACGGGATATATTGCACCGCCTGTCTGACCGTTTTCCCCGCCATGTTATTGTCTGGCCGGTGCTGGTACAGGGCGAAGGGGCGGCGGAACAGATTGCCGGGGCCATCCGTGGTTTTAACAGTCTGGACGGCAGTAATGGCATAATGCGGCCCGACGTGCTGATCGTGGCGCGGGGCGGCGGCAGTCTGGAAGACCTGTGGTCTTTTAATGAGGAAGTGGTGATCCGGGCGGTGGCGGACAGTGATATTCCGCTGATTTCGGCGGTGGGCCATGAAACAGATACGACGCTGATTGATTATGCGTCGGATTTGCGCGCGCCCACACCGACAGCGGCGGCGGAACAGGCGGTTCCGGTGCGCGATGACCTTGTTTATATGATCCGGGATTTTGATAGTCGCCTGAACCGGGCGGTGCGCCGTATGGTAAAGGACAAGGACCAGAACCTTGAAGGACTAAGCCGGGGATTGCCCAAACCGCTGGATATTCTGGCCCTCAGCAGGCAGCGTTTTGATGACGTTGCCGAACGGCTGCCGGGGGCATTGATGCGGCTGGCCGAGAAGCGGCAGATGCAGCTTGACGGGGTTGGTCGTCTGCTCCGTCCGGACCTGCTGCATCAGGATATCAGGCGGGCGCAGGAAGAAACCGGACAGCTTTGTGGGCGCATGGACCGGGCTGCGTGCCAGAATCTGCGACAGATGCAGAATAAATTCGATGCCATTGGCCGCCTGTTTGACAGCCTGAATTACAAACGGGTGCTGGAACGGGGCTTTGCGGTGATCCGGGATGACCGGGGACGGGCAGTGACGTTGGCGGCGGGGGTGTCTTCGGGCCGGGCCCTGGATATTGAATTCAAGGATGGTCATGTGGGGGCCGTGGCCGTGGGCACCGCGCCCGGGAAAAAGCCGCGCCCCAGGAAAGGTGACAGTCGGCAGGGGACTTTATTATGAGAATCATAGCCGGTTTCATTGTTATGATTTTTATGGCGGGGGGGGTGCAGGCCGGAAATTTACTGGATCTGCCCGATGAACTTGACCAGGGCGGCTTTTATGTGGGGAGGGTTGCGCCGGACAGCCGGCTTTGGCTTGGCGAGCGGAAACTGAAAATCTCGCCGGAGGGTTATTTTGCTTTTGGTCTGAACTGGAAACAGGGCGGCATGGTGAAATTTCGGCTGGTGGATGCCGGCGGTGTCACCCGGCATCAAAGATTCATCGTTAAAAAACAAAAATATGATGTTCAGCATATTAATGGTCTGCCGCCAAAAATGGTTACGCCGCCGCAGGAGGTGCTGGCGCGGATAGCTGAGGATTCAGCCCGGGTCAAAAAGGCCCGCGCCACAGACAGTGACCGTATTGATTTCCGTAACCCGTTCATCTGGCCTGTCAGGGGCCGCATCAGCGGTAACTTCGGCAATCACCGGATACTTAACGGTACGGCCAAAAGCCCCCATACCGGCATGGATATTGCAGCGCCCAAAGGCACAGCCATCATGGCCCCCCTTGGTGGTGTGGTGACCATGGTATCGGAGCTTTATTATACCGGCAATACCCTGATCATTGATCATGGATATGGGGTCAGCACGGTATTTGCCCATATGGAAACAGTTGCGGTACGGGAGGGGCAGGTGATCAGGCAGGGAGAAAAAATTGGCACGGTGGGGGCCACGGGCCGTGCCACCGGCCCGCATCTGCACTGGGGTCTCAACTGGTACAGGGAGCGTCTCAACCCGGCCCTGGTCCTGGGGAAGTAAAGCTTTTTCTGCCTGAAATTTGTGCGCCGCAGCATTTCCTTGCCAAATAAAACATCATGTCATAGTCCTGCCAAATTGTTTGACTAGAATCTCGTTTCGCTCTGAGAGGGTTCAGGATGGCGGGTTCCGGGCATCATAAGAGGGTAATTATATATTAACCAAAAATTGGCACGATTATTGAAGTGTCTATATCCGGGCAGAGAGGTATCTGTCTGACGATTTATAAAAGGAGAGAGACGTGGCTATATGGACAAGGACATTTTTGACAACATTATTTTTGGCAGGAACATCGGGAGCAGTTCTTCCGGTACAGGCTGAGGATGAGAGCTTTCTGGGTGGCGAGTTCAGTGCCAATGTATCCATGTTAAATGATTACCGTTTTCGCGGTATATCCCTGAATGACGAGGGTTTTGCGCTTCAGGGTGGATTTGACTGGTTCCATGACAGCGGTATTTATGTGGGAACATGGGCAACAAATATTTCGGATTTTAACGGCTCCACTGTGGAAACTGATATTTACGGCGGTTATGCCGGTGAAGTGGATGGCATTAGTTATGATATTGGTGTCATGCTCTATCATTACCCCGGGGGAACGAATACCGATTATGTGGAACTTTATGGCTCTACCGGTATTGATCTTGGATTTATTTCCGCTTTTGTCGGGGCAAATTATGCTTTCAGTAATGATAATCTGGGCAATGAGGATAATATCTATATTTTCACCGATGGATCGGTTATTGTTCCCAATACGCCTGTAACGCTCAATCTTCATCTGGGTTTTGAAGATGGTGCTTTTGGTGACAAAAAATGGGACTGGATCATTGGAGCTTCGGTAAGCTACGCCGATCTGGACTTCGGTATATCCTATATTGATACCAATGTCGCGGGCGATAACGCCGATGCCAGAATTGTCTTTAGCATCGGGGCCAGCTTTTAGTTAATCGGGTATATATCATTTATGGCCTTTCTGAATATTGAACCGGAGGACGTGCGCGGGCTTTATCGGCAATCTTCCTCATTTGTCACCCACCTGCAATGTTCCATGACCGGTGAAATTTATGAGAAGGGTCTGCCCCACGGCCTGTCCAGATCCGGCAAGCCTTTGCTGGTGCGGTATGATCTGGAAAAAATAGCACAGGCGGTAACCCGGGAGGATATGGAAAAGCGGACAGGGGGATTCTGGAAATACCGGGAATTCCTGCCGCTTCAGCATCCTGAGAATATGATCAGTCTGGGCGAGGTCATGACCCCGCTCATCCCCCTGAAAAATTCCGTACCAAAGGGGGTGCAGGTCATTGTCAAGGATGAGGGCCGCTTACCCACCGGGTCTTTTAAAGCCCGTGGGCTGGCTCTTGCGGTGGCCATGGCAAAAGAGTTGGGGCAAACCCATCTGGCCATGCCTACTAACGGCAATGCCGGGGCGGCATTGGCCGCCTATGCCAGTTACGCTGGGTTGAAAACAACGGTTTTCTGCCCTGATGACACACCGGAAATCAATGTGCGGGAAATTGAATTACAGGGGGCACGTGTCTATAAAGTCAACGGCCTGATTAATGATTGCGGCAAGATCGTGCTTGAGGGGAAGGAACCTGTTGGCTGGACCGATATTTCCACCCTGAAAGAACCCTACCGCATTGAAGGCAAGAAAACCATGGGGCTGGAGCTTGCGGAACAATATGGCTGGGATTTGCCCGATGTGATCTTTTATCCCACCGGGGGCGGTACCGGCCTGATTGGTATGTGGAAGGCCTTCGCAGAGCTGGAGGCGGTCGGCTGGATCGGCTCAAAACGCCCGCGCATGGTGGCGGTGCAGTCAACGGGCTGTGCGCCCATTGTCAAGGCATGGGAGGATGGTGTCGAACATGCTCCCCTGTGGCAGAATGCCCATACCGCCGCCTGGGGGATACGGGTTCCGGCGGCGGTCGGTGACTTTCTGATCCTGCGGGCCGTCCGGGAAAGTGGGGGTTTTGCCATAGCGGTCAGTGATGATCATATTTTTCAGGCACGGGACGAGGTGGCGCGCAAGGACGGGTTTCTTATGTGCCCGGAAGGGGCGGCCACATTTGCCGCCTGGCAGAAGGCACTTGAAACGGGTCAGGTGCGCAGTGACGAGAGCGTGTTGCTGTTTAACTGTGCGACCGGACTTAAATATCCCATGCCCGAGAGTGATCACCATATTGATTGTCATCAGCCCATAGACTATGGGCTTTTTAAATAACAGCATGTGAAGACATTTATGATGTGTGGGGCGGAGCCGCCGATTCCCGGATGATCAGTTTATAATCCAGAATATTGTCTTTTTCTTTTTCAGGATCAGGATACATCAGGAATTCTGCTGCTCTTTCAGCCATGGCCATAATGGGCTGGCGGATCGTGGTCAGGCCCGGCCAGATGGCCGAGGCCAGGGGCACATCATCAAAGCCCACCACCGAGATGTCATCCGGCACCGACAGGCCATGCCTGTGGACAGTAGAGATTGCTCCCGCCGCCATATCATCGCTGCTGGCAAATATAGCCGTGGGCGGATCTTCCAGTTCAAGCAAGTTCTCCGTGCAGTCGGCCCCTGATTTATAGGAGAAATAGCCCTGTTGAATATAGTCCTGCCGCAGGGGAATACCCTTGTCTTCCAGTGCTTTTTTCATGCCTTCATAACGTAATTTGCTGGCACCATGGTCGGGATGTCCGGTGATAAATCCGATTTTTCGATGGCCAAGATTAATCAGAAATTCGGTAATCTCATGGGCCGCCCGGCGATCATCCATACGGACGAAAGCTGAATAGTCCGGCAGGGTTTGCGGGGCAATGCGCACCATGGGAATATCGGCATCTGTCAGGCGGCGCAGTATTTCCGGCGAATCGCAAAGCGGCGGCGGGATGATCACGCCATCCAGCTTTGCGCGGTTAATCAGGGCATCATCAATTTTGTAGCTGCCGTCTGCGGCACGCTCAAAAGAACTGATGACCAGATTATATCCCCTGTCGGTGCATTTATGCAGGGCACCCATGAGAATTTGACTGAGATAAGCCTCGTTGGGATTGTCATAAACAAGGCCGAGAAAATAGCTTCTTGACCCGGCAAGGCTGCGTGCGGCCACATTGGGCTGATACTGTAATTGCTCAATAGCCGCTAGAATTTTACGCCGGGTGGTTTCTTTGACATTGGTTTTTTTACCCATGACCCGGGAAACGGTCATCATGGATACGCCGGCGTGCCGGGCAACGTCCTGAATGGTAATATTATCTTTTTTCATTTTTATCCATGGCCTCGGCAAAAGTATAATATTGACAAGTATTCGTAAGAATGTTAACGCTAACATTATATCAGGAAGGCCGTTATGAAATCAAGCATAATGCGTGTATCCGGGTTTAATTCTTGAGGACAAGTGAAGGCTGGCAGCCATGAAGGCACTAGATATTGTTATTTTTGGCGGGTCGGGCGACCTGTCGTTGCGGAAATTAATGCCTGCGTTGTATTTTCTGTACAGTCAGGGAAAGCTCGCCAAAGGCAGCCGGGTCGTTGGCCTGTCCCGTGCCAGGATCAGCCGGGATGATTTCAGGGCTCTGATATTGGAAAAACTCGCGCTGTACCTTGGTGATGACTATGTAAAAACTGTGGCACAGGCTTTTTGTGAACTTCTGGATTACCGGGATCTTGATATTTCTGACGACCAATCATGGGGCGCGCTCAAGGATTATCTCGGACCCGTGGGGCGGTGCGGGATTATTTATTATATGGCGGTGCCGCCGACCCTGTTTGGCACAGTGTGCGAACAGCTTGACCGTCAGGGGCTTGCCCCGGACAGCAGCCGTCTGGTGGTGGAAAAGCCGCTGGGGGAAGATGCGCAGAGTGCGGAGGCGGTTAATAAAATCCTGTCTGCCAGCTTCCGGGAGGAACAGATATACCGCATTGATCATTATCTGGGCAAGGAAGCGGTGCAGAATATACTGGCCTTTCGCTTTGAGGATGGCAGGGTCGAGTCTTTATGGAACCGGGAGCATATTGACAATATCCAGATTACGGTGGCGGAAACAGTTGGGGTGGAAGGCCGGGCAGCCTTTCTTGACCGGGCCGGAATATTGCGCGACATGATCCAGAATCACCTGATGCAGATATTATGCTTCATCGCGATGGACGCCCCGGAAAAACTGACGGCCAACGATGTTCGTGACCGCAAGGTGGCTGTCGTCAGGGCACTCCGTCCGGTGACGGCGCTAACTCTGGCCGACCATGTGGTGCGGGCGCAATATGGACCGGGAGAGGCCATGGGACGACCTGTACCCGGCTACATGCAGGAAATCAGGGGCCAGGAAATCAGGGACAAGGACATCGCCGGCACGGGGGAAACCTTCATCGCCGTCAGGGTCTGTGTCGACAATGACCGTTGGCGGGGGGTGCCTTTTTATCTGCGGACCGGCAAAAGACTGTCCGGACGCTTTGCCCGGATTATCGTCAATTTCAGGAATGCGGAGATAAATCGGGTTATCCTTAATATCCAGCCGGACATGACCATCCATATTGATGATGTTCTGCTTCAGGATTCTGCCCATAGCGGGCGCATCCCCGATGCCTATGAAAAGCTTCTGGGTGATGTGATGCAGGGCAATCAGTCCTATTTTGTCCGTCATGACGAGATCATTGCTTCATGGGAATGGATTGACGGTATCCGAAAGGCCTGGGCCGACCTTGAAATGCACAGCTATCCTGCCGGGTCAATGGGGCCGGATGCCAGTGACGGGCTGTTGGCCGCCTCCGGCCACAAATGGTACGAGGATTAAGATATGAATCAGATTAAAGAATATAAATTTGACAGCCGGGATGACCTGTTCGGGCAACTGTTGCGGGATATCATGGCAACGCTGTCATTGTCTCTGAAAAACAACGCCCGAGCCTCCATGCTGTTATCCGGCGGCACATCCCCGGGGGCGCTGTATGAAATGATGTCACAACAGACTCTGGATTGGGCCAATGTCTGGTTTGGCCTGAGTGATGAGAGATGGGTCGCCCCGGATCATGCCGACAGCAATGAAAAGCTGGTGCGGGAGACACTTTTGACCCATAGGGCGGCAGGAGCCAATTTTATCGGCCTGAAGGTGGCGGGTGAAGATATTGCCGCCGGGCAGAAAGCCTCTGATCAGAGGCTTCAGGCCTTGCCCCGGCCCTTTGATATTACGTTGCTGGGCATGGGACTTGATGGCCATACGGCGTCCCTGTTCCCGGATTCAGCGGATACTGCGGCGGCGTTGAGTGAGGGGAACAAGATGCTTTGCCACCCCATCAGGAGAGGGGAAAATGAAACCCCGCGTATGACCATGACGTTGAATGCCCTGCTCGGGTCCCATGAAATCAAGCTGCTGATCTTTGGTGAGGAGAAATGGCAGGTTTATGAGCAGGCCCGGTCCAAAAAATCCGCAGAGCAGCCGGTAAGTTATCTTTTGCATCAGACACAAACCCCGGTTTCTGTCTATTGGACGCCCTGAGGAACAGAAAATGAATCCTATCGTTAAAAATATTACAGACCGGATCATTCTGCGCAGCCGGGGCAGTCGCCGGGCCTATCTGGATAAAATCAACGGCATGCGGATTCAGGGCCGTCACCGGGGGGCATTGGCCTGTGGTAATCTGGCCCACGCCTTTGCCGCCTGCGGCACAGCGGACAAACAGGACTTAAGCGCAGATGTCAAGGCCAATTATGCCATTGTATCATCCTATAATGACATGCTGTCGGCCCATCAGCCGTTTCAGCATTTCCCCGATATTATCAGGCAAGAGGCCCGGAAACAGGGGGCTATCGTTCAGTTTGCCGGTGGTGTTCCGGCCATGTGTGACGGGGTGACGCAGGGCCGCGCGGGCATGGAACTGAGCCTGTTCAGCCGGGATGTGATTGCCATGGCAACCGCCATCGCGCTCAGTCATGATATGTTTGACGGGGTTTTTTATCTGGGGGTTTGTGACAAGATCGTACCGGGCCTGTTGCTCGGGGCCTTGTCTTTTGGTCATCTGCCGGGCATTTTTGTCCCCGCCGGTCCCATGACGTCCGGTCTTCCCAACGGGGAAAAAGCCCGTATTCGTCAACTTTATGCCGAGGGAAAGATCGCGCGGGAGGAACTGCTGAAAGCTGAAAGCCAGTCCTATCACAGCCCCGGTACCTGTACTTTCTACGGCACGGCCAATTCAAACCAGATGCTCATGGAAATCATGGGCCTTCACCTGCCGGGCAGCAGTTTTATCAATCCCGGTACCGAGATGCGCGACGCCATGACCCGCGCTGCGGTGGCACAGATGAGGGAGGCTCCGGCATTGGGGGAGATCATTGATGAAAAGGCTCTGGTTAACGGCATGGTCGGGTTGCTGGCCACCGGTGGCTCCACCAATCATACCCTGCATCTGATGGCCATTGGCCATGCGGCGGGGGTACAGCTTAACTGGCAGGATCTGGCGGATCTGTCGGATGTGGTGCCGTTGCTCACCCGGATTTATCCCAATGGTCTGGCTGATATTAATCATTTTCAGGCCGCCGGCGGCATGGCGTACCTGATGAAAGAACTTAAAGACGCAGGACTTCTCCATGATGATGTGATGACGGTCATGGGACCGGGGCTTCTGGCCTATACCAAAGACGCGTTTCTGGAAGAAGGCCGGATCGTCTGGCAAGATGGCTCAGGGGAGAGCCATGACAAGCATATCCTGCGCCCGGTATCGGCACCTTTCAGCCCGGACGGGGGCATGAAACTGTTGAAAGGTAATCTGGGCCGGGGGGTGATCAAAACATCGGCGGTGTTGGACCGGCACCGGAAAATCATCGCCCCGGCCATTGTGTTCCATGCTCAGGACGAGATGCTGGCGGCTTATGAAAAAGGCGAATTGGAAAAAGACTTTGTGGCGGTTGTCCGCTTTCAGGGCCCAAAGGCCAACGGTATGCCGGAATTGCATAAGCTGACCCCATCGCTGGGCGTGTTGCAGGACAAGGGCTATAAAGTGGCCCTGATCACCGATGGCCGCATGTCGGGGGCATCGGGCAAGGTTCCCGCCGCCATTCACCTGACGCCGGAAGCTCTGGAGGGTGGGCCCATTGGACTTATTCAGGACGGCGATATGATTGAGCTGGATGCCATGTCCGGTGTTTTGCGCCTTCATGTGCCGGCGGATGAATTGCAGGGTCGGACCCCGGCCAAAGCAGACCTGACCTCAGGTCACAGTGGTATGGGCCGGGAATTATTTGGCGCTTTCCGGCGAGTCGTGGGTTCTGCCGAAACCGGGGCGGGAATTTTTGACTGGGGTCATGAACCATGAACGCTGATACACCCATACTGGTGGCGGACATTGGCGGTACCAACGCCCGCTTTGCCATCGCCCGCAGTGATAACAGAATCATCCTTGAGCAAATTAAAATTTTATCCACCGGCGATTATGACAGCCTGCAGTCTGCGGCCCTGGCTTATCTTAGGCAGACGTCCGGCCCGCGCCCGGCCATTGCCGCCATTGCCGTGGCCGGGCCGGTAGTGGGGGACCGGGTCAAGATGACCAATTGCCCCTGGGCTTTCCGGCGGTCCTCTCTGGCCGGGGAGCTGGGCATGGAACAGGTATCGGTGCTTAATGATTTTGAGGCCAATGCCTGTGCCCTGCCGTTTCTTGAGGGCGGTGGCCTGCTGAAAATTGGATCCGGTGAAATACAGGGGGACGGCACAAAGATCGTGATTGGCCCCGGCACGGGCATTGGAGTTGCGGCCATCACTCCCATAGGTGAGGGCTGGAAAGTCCTGACCAGTGAGGGTGGTCATGTGGGCTTTGCGCCCGCCGATGATCTGGAACGTCAGATACTCAGAACTGTTAAATATAAATATCCACGGGTTTCGGTGGAACGGGTGATCTCCGGTCAGGGATTCACAACCCTGCATCAGGCACTGGCCACCCTGCGCGGTGCGGAAGTGGAAACGCTCAGCCCCTCGGAAATTACCAGACGCGCCCTCGAAAACCCCACTGGCCATTGCGGGCAGGTTGTTGATATATTCTGCAGCATTCTTGGCACATTCGCCGGGGATATGGCGGTGACATTCAATGCCACCGGCGGGGTGTATCTGGCGGGCGGCATCCTGCCAAAGATTCAGGAATTCTTTCTTGGCAGCCGGTTCCGCGAACGGTTTGAAAACAAGGGACGGCTGACTTATGTGAAGGATATTCCGACCCTGCAGATTATGGAAAAACATCTTGCTCTTGTGGGGGCTGCCGCCCGCATTCAAGGCAAGTTTTATTAAACGCAGGCTGCTCTAAAGAAAGGCAAAGAGCAGGATCACCAACAGGGCAGCGAAACCCAACAGCATAATGGCGCGGTTATCCTGACCCGAGGTCTTTTTCTTTTTGTTGCGGTGAAATTTGCTCATTTTATTCTCTAAATTTATTTCGCGGTCCAGCCGCCTTCCACGGGCAGGCTAACGCCATTTATGGAACAGGCAGCAGGTGAGCATAAGAATACAGCAATTTGACCCAACTCTTCAACCTCTACAAATCTTTTGCTGGGCTGGGCCACCAGAAAAATGTCATTTATCACTTGTTCCCGCGACATATTATGGGCTTTCATCTGCTCCGAAATCTGTCCTTCCACAAGGGGGGTACGCACATATCCGGGGCAAATGGCATTGCAGGTAATCTGTTGCTCGGCAATTTCCAGCGCCACCGTTTTGGTTAGGCCAATGACCCCGTGCTTTGCCGCGACATAAGCACTTTTATAGGGTGATGCCACCAAACCATGGGCCGAAGCCAGATTGATGATTCGGCCCCAATTCTGTGTTTTCATGGCCGGCAGGGCGGCTTTTATAGTGTAAAAATTGGATATAAGGTTGATAGCAATGATCGCCTGCCATTTGTCTTCGGGGAAGTCATCAATGGCAGAAACATACTGGATTCCGGCATTATTGACCAGAATATCAACGACGCCGAATTTCTTTGTCGCGGCTTTGACCATGGCGGCGATTGCCGCAGGCTCCAGCATATTGGCCCCGTCATAGATAACGCTGACGTCATATTGATCCGCCATCTCTGAGCGAATAGTTTCGATGTGATCCCGGTCTCCCAGCCCGTTGAGGACTATATTTGCCCCCGCATTGGCCAATGCCTGTGCCATGCCCAGCCCGATACCACTGGTGGAGCCCGTGATCAGCGCTGTGCGGCCGGATAATGAGTGGTTTTTCATGTTGCTTCCCTGTTTTATGGGTAAATAATAGCTATTTTACATAATTTATGTTGCAGCGCAACTAAGCTTATGTCTACTATCATGTCAAATAAGGCTATCCCTATGTTAGTGAAAATACGGGATTATAGTATAATTGAGGTATAAAGGGACAATAAATGCTGTATCATATGTACGAGTTCCAGCACAGTTTATTCGCACCTGCAAGATATGCTGTTGACATGACGCAACAGGCGTTGAGCGATCCGCAAAATCCGTTATCATATATGCCGGGAGCGAAACAGGTTTCGGCAGCCTGTGATGTGATGGAGCTGCTCACCCGCCGCTACGGCAAGCCGAAATTTGGTCTGCATGAAACCCTCATTGACAGGGAAGTAGTCAGCATTCAGGAACATAATATTCTTGAAAAACCCTTTTGTAATCTGAAGTATTTCCAGCGTGACATCAAAAATGATGATCCGAAGCTTCTGATCGTTGCCCCCATGTCCGGCCATTATGCCACCCTGCTGCGCGGCACGGTGGAGGCTATGTTGCCCGATCACAAGGTCTATATCACCGACTGGAATGACGCCCGTGACGTGCCGCTACATAAAGGCAAATTTGATCTGGATGATTATATTGATTATGTCATTGAGATGATTGAGGCCCTTGGCCCGAATGTTCATATTCTGGCGGTATGTCAGCCCTCGGTTCCGGTCCTTGCGGCCATATCCCTCATGTCGGCAGAGGATAATCCCTGTGTGCCCGCCTCCATGACCTTGATGGGGGGACCCATTGATACACGCAATTGTCCCACAGAGGTCAATAAACTGAGTGCAGAGCGCAGCCTGAGCTGGTTCAAGCAGCATGTGACCCATCATGTACCCTGGCCCAACAAGGGCTGTATGCGCATCGTTTATCCGGGGTTTCTTCAACTGTCCGCTTTCCTGAATATGAATATGGAAGACCATGTGGAAGCCCATAAAAAGATGTTTGACCATCTGGTGGAAGGCGATGATGAAAATGTTGACAAGCATCGCCTGTTTTACGAGGAATATCTGGCGGTGATGGATCTTACGGCGGAATATTTCCTGCAGACCGTGGATGTGGTGTTTCAGCAGCATCTTTTGCCGAAGGGTGAGTGGGTGTCAAATGGTCGCCTTGTGGATCTGTCGGCTATTACCAAATGCGCACTGATGACGGTGGAAGGCGAACTGGATGATATATCCGGCATTGGCCAGACAAAGGCCGCCCATGATCTGTGCTCCAATATCCCCAAAGACATGAAAAGTCATTATGAGCAGAAGAATGTTGGCCATTACGGCATCTTCAACGGCAGCAAATGGCGCAATAAAATCGCCCCGAGAGTGAAAGATTTTATCCGGGCGCAGGGTTAGGGCCTTCCTTTTTTTGTACCCAGCGTTTGTTAAATTCAGCCATAGAATTATCAAACTCTCTGCTTATTGACTTGAGTGACATATTTACGTTCTTTTCAGCTAAGAAGATTGACCAATAAAACGCATTGTGGATCACATGGCTTGCAACATCGTGAGCAAAAGAAATTTCTTCATAAATATTTACATCTGTAGGTGGTTTTTTTCCATGAACAAGGTCTGAGCGTACGCCATAAATATTGTTAAGATGTTTGGTTAATTGTGAATTATTGTCGAACATCGTGTCTAAGCAACCTGATAATATATCTATAGTACGTTTTCTGAATTGATCAGTAGTAGATTTATCCCTGTCGTCTGTATTGATGATTGCTTCGATGACATTAATATATTTTATTAATTGTGCACTTGAGGATTGTTCATCTACGGCATCACCAAACCACCATATGGCATTTAATAAACGTTGGTAGATTAAAGGGATATTGTGACCGGATAAAAAAGAAGTGATTAGCTGCCCTGTTAGGCGACTAATATCTGTGAATCTTGGACCGGCCTCTTCAGAAAATTTCTTATCATGAAGAAACCAACCAAGGGTACTACTTGAGATAGTTGTTAGGGGTTCGCCGTTACGTATTTTTAGGGTACAAGTCGGTTCATAGTCGGTATCGCCAGCAATTCTCAGTTTTTTGTTGTAATAATGGGGAGTATAAATCTTAAAAATGTTTAACGCATATTGAACAGCCTGCTTGGACAACTCTTCAGCTCTCTCATCTTCTAGATGGTCGATTATTACCTCTGCAATCCAAGGAAATTTGTTAAAATATTTTAGTATTTCTTCTTGAGATATTTTTAAACTTTTATCTATAGTTTTTTGGTTTTGAGACCAGAATCTATTCATAGTCATAAATTTAATTGGCCCAATAATGAATTCATCTTCATTATCCTGATAAGCGATCATGCAAGGGAAGAAGTAATTTGTAGTTTCAATATTATTGAGTACGTTTTTTATAGACTTGTCAATAATTTTCATGGCTAAAGATATAGTCATTTCTTTACCTTGAATGATTGTAGCCAAAAGAAAATTATCAATAATACTTGTCTGTAAGGAAGAATGGGATACGCGATTCTTAAGGGAATATTTTTGGTTATTTAAAATTCGTCCAATGATGTTAGAGAGAGCTTTATGTCCTTTGTCTCTAATATTAAGTTTATGGTGAAAATATAAAGAATCCCACAGTTTTTGATTGTTTTTCTTTTCTCGTTCATAAAGTTCTTTGGATGGCTTGATTTCTAGTGTGAATATTTTCATTCCCATTTCTTTAGCCACTTTCATAGCACTTTCTGGGGTTTTCATTTGCTCCATATGTGTTAGGATTTCGCTGATAATGATTAAGAAATCTTGTAAGTTTTTTTCATCTATAGACATGTAATCACCCCGTTTTTATTACTCATACTACTTTATATATCTACTTAGTGATATAGGGTATGCATGTCTTTAAATATGGTGATAATATCGGCTTTTCTTGACGCTGGCCCTATTACTGGCTACCAAGTCATGAAATATTTATAATTTAAAGGCTTGAGAATAGGATGAAAAGAGATACCGGACAAGATCGCAACGTAACATCCAAATGGCGGCTTCAGACCCAATTGGTCAGGGGCGGCACATGGCGCAGTGAAATCGGCGAGACATCCGAGGCCATGTTCATGACCTCTGGTTATGCCTATGATTGTGCCGAGGATGCGGCGGCGCGCTTTGCCGGGGAGCAGGAGGGCTATACTTATTCCCGGCTTCGCAATCCCACAGCGGCCATGTTTGAGGACCGCATGGCCCTGATTGAGGGCGCAGAAGTGGCGCGTTCCACTGCAACCGGCATGGCGGCTATCTCGTCCACCATGCTGTCTCTGGTCAAGGCCGGCGATCATGTGGTTTCCAGCCGCGCACTTTTTGGTTCCTGCCGGGTTGTGATTGAGACATTGATGCCAAAATTCGGCGTGGAATTTACCCTTGTGGATGGATCAGACCACGCCGCATGGAAGGCGGCTTTCCGGCCCAATACCGTTGCGGTTTTTTTGGAAACGCCCGCCAACCCCACTCTGGATGTGGTGGATATAGCCTTTGTCTCTGCTCTGGCCCATGAACATGGCGCGATCGTGGTGGTGGATAATGCCTTTGCCTCACCCGTTTTACAGAAACCCATGACCATGGGCGCGGATGTGGTGGTCTATTCCGCCACCAAGCATATTGACGGACAGGGACGCTGTCTTGGGGGCTGCATCCTGACCAGTGAGGCGATTATGGAGGATATAATCCTGCCCTACCTGCGTCATACGGGGCCGAATATCAGCCCCTTTAATGCCTGGGTATTGCTGAAAGGGCTTGAGACCCTTGATATGCGGGTGGAACGTATGTGTGAGAATGCGGCAAAAGTGGCGGATGCCCTGGCTGAAATGGGGGGCTTTGATTATGTCAGATATCCCGGACGGACGGATTTTGCCCAGCATGACCTGGCCATGAAACAGATGACAATGGGGGGCAGTATTATTGCCCTGCATGTGTCCGGTGGCCGGGATCGCGCTTTTAATTTCCTTAATGCCTTGGAAATTATTGATATTTCCAATAACCTTGGCGATGCCAAAAGCCTGATCACCCATCCGTCCAGCACCACGCATGCCAGTGTAACGGAAGAGGCCAGACTTGAGGTTGGCATTACGGAGGGAATGCTGCGCCTGTCCATCGGGCTGGAGCATCCCGATGATTTGATAGAAGACCTGCTTAAGGCGGCGGGCATGGCGGGAATAAAATGAGCCAGGATAAAGTTGATTTTATGAAAATGAACAAAGATGTTTATGAGGCGACCACACAGGGTGTGCGGATTTCCGTGCATCCCATATATCTGGAGGAAGAATCAGACCCGGAAGAAAGCCGTTATTTCTGGGCCTATCAGGTGCAGATAGAGAATTTGAGTGCCGAGCCGTTACAGTTGAAAAGCCGTTACTGGCGCATCATAGATTCGCAGGGTCGCACGGAAGAAGTACAGGGTGAGGGGGTTGTTGGCGAACAGCCCGTCATAGAACCGGGATATGTCTTTGAATATACCAGCGGCGCACCGCTCGGCACCGCATCCGGATTCATGTCGGGCCATTACAGAATGCACAAGGATGACGGCAGCTCATTTGAGGTGGAAATTCCGGCCTTCTCACTGGACAGCCCCTATGATTCTCACAGTCTGAATTAAAGAACAGGAAAAAGATTTTGTTGAAAAAAACTGATAAACCAACACAGGAGCAGGCAGAGGAAGCCGTCAGGACGCTTCTTCTCTGGGCCGGGGACGATCCCACGCGCGAAGGCCTTCTGGATACGCCGAAGCGGGTCGTTAAGGCTTACGGAGAATTCTTCCGGGGCTACGCGGAAGACCCGCGCCAGATATTGTCCCGCACATTTGAGGAAGTTTGCGGTTATGACGAGATGATTGTGCTCAGGGATATACCTTTTGAATCCCACTGCGAACATCATATGGCACCGATCATCGGCCGCGCCCATGTGGGGTATCTGCCCAATAAAAAGGTGGTGGGAATCAGCAAACTGGCGCGTGTGGTGGAAACCTATGCCAAGCGGCTTCAGGTGCAGGAAAAAATGACGGTGCAGATTGCCGACTGTATATGGGAAGTTCTGGAACCGCGCGGCGTGGGCGTTGTCATTCAGGCCACCCATGAATGCATGTCCACGCGCGGGGTTCATGCCCACGGGGTGTCCATGGTGACCAGCCGCATGGTCGGGGCTTTCCGCGAAGATGAAAAGACCCGGCGTGAGTTTCTCACCGTGGTTGGCACGTTTGAGCCGCATAAGGGATAAATGAACAAGGCAGAATGCTGATTGGTTGACCTTCGCCCCATATTGCTGATTAACGGACTGTTCCTGCTCATTCTTGGGGCGGGGATGTTGTTTCCGGCGTTGGTAGACGTGGCGGTGGACAACCCGGACTGGCAGGTTTTTGCTATTTGTTCCGGTTTCGTAATGTTTGTCGGCGGGATGCTTTTTCTCACCAGCCGCGGCGATGACAAGGAACTTTCCATTCAGCAGGCTTTCATTCTGACCGTGTCCACATGGGTGGTTATTCCGGTCTTTGGCGCCCTGCCTTTTGTTTTTTCCGACCTGGCCTTAAGCTATACCGATGCTTTTTTTGAGGCCATGTCGGGTCTGTCCACTACCGGGTCCACGGTCATTACAGGCCTTGACGGTGTCCCGCCCGGAATTTTGCTCTGGCGGGCGATCCTGCAATGGTTTGGTGGGGTTGGCATCATTATCATGGCGGTAATTATCCTGCCGTTCCTCAGAGTCGGCGGTATGCAACTGTTCAAGATCGGGGCGTTTGACACGGCGGAAAAGGTGCTGCCCCGGGCGGCGCAGCTTGGTATGGCAATCTCCCTGCTTTATGTAGGTCTGACCATCATTTGCGCGGTGGCACTCTGGTCGGCGGGCATGAGTATTTTTGAGGCAACCTGCCATGCCTTTACCACCATTGCNACCGGCGGCTATTCCACTTCGGACGGCTCCATCGGCCATTTTAACAGCGCCATGATTGACTATATTATTATTCTGTTCATGATCATTGGCAGTATGCCTTTCATTCTTTACCTGAAAATGGTTCAGGGCCATAGTCTGGTTCTGTGGCGGGATTCCCAGGTCCGTTGGTTCCTGGCCCTGCTTTTCGTGCTGATTTCCATTCTCAGCCTGTGGCGGTGGGGCGGCAATGATCAGGCCATGGGGGACATTCTGCGTTCTACCACCTTTAATGTGGTATCCATACTGACGGGCACGGGCTTTGCCACGACGGATTATACCGCCTGGGGGTCCCTTGCCTTGGTATTTTTCTTTTTTATGATGTTCATCGGCGGTTGCGCCGGGTCAACCTCCTGCGGTATCAAGATATTCCGGCTTCAGGTTCTGGTTATCATGGTTACCGCGCATCTAAAGCATATATTACGCCCCAGCGCCATATTCATTCCCCGGTATAATGGCATGCCCATTAAGGATGATGTCATGGGTTCGGTGATCAGTTATCTGTTTCTGTTCCTGATTTGCTTTCTTGTTCTGGCTCTGGGTCTTTCCCTGACCGGGCTTGATTTCATCACCGCCATATCCGGTGCCGGGACCGCCATATCCAATGTGGGTCCGGCTCTTGGGCCGACCATTGGTCCAACGGGAACCTTTCAGACCCTGCCGGATACGGCAAAATGGCTGTTAAGCATCGGGATGCTCATGGGCCGACTGGAGATTTTTGCTGTGCTTATTCTGTTTTCACCCCAATTCTGGAAGGCCTGATCATTCGGTTTCTTCTTCGATAATACGGATCAGAAGTTGCCGTTGCAGGGCCAGCAGGGAAAAATGTCTGTCCAGTTTTTTAATCAGACCGCGGGCTTCTTCGGCGTCAATATATCCCGGTGTGTCGCTGGTAGGGCTGATGCTGTCCAGAATACCGCCGATATTGGCGGCATTTTTCAGGCTGGCGCGGGAGGCGATGGAATG